>CBDUOF010000334.1:0-6618 GCA_965368765.1 uncultured Anaerolineae bacterium
ACTCCAGCTCAAAATCATCGTCCTGTGGCCATGGATCGCTGGAATAGCCGGAAGGCTGTGGCTGGTCTTGCAAGGTGCCTTCCGCCAGGGCACGTAATGCTTCAACCAGCAATGTGCCACCCAAATCGGCAAGGCTGCTTTCAATTTCGGCATAGGAGAGGCCATCTTGCAGGGGATACGGCCGTTGCCTAGCCACATTTCCCGTGTCAAACTGTTCATCCATGAAATGAATCGTCACCCCTGCTTGTGGCTCACCTGCGCGCAGCGTCCAGAAAAGTGGCGCAGGCCCGCGGAATTTTGGCAACAGTGAAGGGTGGATATTCAAGCAGCCCAGCGTCGGCAGATTTAGAATAGCTGGCGGCAAGCGATGGGGGAAACAAGAGACGCAAATGACGTCTGGCTTAAGGGCTGCCAACGTCGCTACCGTTTCCGGCGCGGCCAAATCCCGCGTGGCAAACGCCGGGAGACCATTTGCTGCGGCCAACGCCAGCGGTGAGCCAATTTGCCCGATGGACAGCAAGTTTGGGATGGAAGATTGCTGACGGATTGAAACAATTGACGACGAAGGACGGCCGTTCTCAGTCAGTTGGAAGGGCGGCACAATTTCGGCAGGCAGCACCAGGCCGCACAGCTCAAAGTCTGCTGCCAAAAGTGACGCCATGGGCAACCGGGATAACATCCCTAACATCCCAAAAAACAAAATACGCAACGGATTCCCCTAAATCATTGACGATTTACCACTTACGCCTTACGATCCGTGCAGGTAAGACGCATTAGATTTTCCAAGAGTGATCAAGTAAATGCGTGCTTTTTCCTTGAGGGATCGGCAAAATTTGTCATAATTTTTGAAATATCGCTGCCGATTACCCGAATTGCAATGACCAATCCAAAATCAATAACCGCAAATTGAGAGGGTTTCATGTCTCGGTACGAAAAAACAATCATCATGGTAAAGTGTGCCAAACTTAGTCGGGAGCTGGAAGCTTTGCCCAGACGGCCGTTTCCCGGCGATCTTGGTGAACGCATCTATAACGAAATCTCCGCACAAGCCTGGGATATGTGGCAACAACAGGCCACCATCCTCATCAATCATTACGGCCTGAATATGGCCGATCCGCGCTCCCATGATTTTCTGTTTGAGCAAATGGAAGAGTTCTTCTTTGGCGCTGGTGCCCAAATGCCAGAGGATTGGACGCCACCCAATGCTGCCCCAGCAAAGAAGTAAAGAGTCAGCGGTTATCGGTCATTGGCAAACCGCTCGCCGATAACTGTCAACGGAATTTCCTCATCAATCTGAAACTGCAGCAGCGCATGCGCCTTCCGCAAGGACTGTTCTGTTTGAGAGGGCGTATCACCGGTGGCAAAGATAAATCCCAGATAGCTTTCCCCTTCAGGCAGCGGAACGAGACGATTGTGGAGCGGCGCCGTAATCGTTACGTCGCTGATGCCAGGCACGGCTTTGGCCGCCTCCACACCGCTGGCGCTGCGCAAAATACCGCCGTGGGGAATCGGGATCATCATAACACCACTGGCCTGCTTCTCTCTCTGCAAATGGCCAACCGGCAAACCTGTAGCCTGCCTCAAAATCAACTCTTCCAGCGACATTCCCATATCAAAGCGTAAGGTTTGGGAGCAAAGACCGCCAATGGAACGGCCGTTTACCTCCACAATCCACGCGCCTGCCTCATTTACCCGCAGCTCTGCATGAACCGAGCCCAGCTGTAAGCCAAGTGCAATTGCACCTGCTGCGGCCGTTTCAACAATTTGCGCCTGCACCGCTTCTGGCAGGCGCGACGGCGTGACGTAAATTGTCTCTTCAAAAAATGGGCCATCCAACGGATCCGGCTTATCAAAAATAGCAAGAGGGTGGAGACGGCCGTTTTCCAACACGCCTTCCAAAGCCACCTCATCCCCTAGCAAATAAGACTCCACCAAAAAGAGGCTGTCCGTAGGCAGCATTTGGCGCAACCGGGCAACCGCCGCCGACAGTTCGGCCGCATTGTTGGCCCGCATGACGCCACGGCTGCCGTTCAGGTGCAGCGGCTTCACAACGCAGGGAAAGCCAATTTCAGCACCTACCTGTCTCGACACAGCATCTAGGCCCTCGCCTATAGAAAAGCGCCTAAAGCTGGGGGAGTTTACACCCGCCGCTGCCAACATCTGCCGCATTTTGAACTTATCGCGGGCGGCCTCAGCTGCAGCCACCTTGTTGTGCGGCAAGCCCAGCGCCTGGCTGGCCCGTGCAGCCAACACGGCACCGGCATCATCCACGGGCAAAATAGCAACTAACGGCCGTTCCCTGGCAAACTGAATGATGTGGGAAACGGCCGTTTCTGGCCGGCTAAAATCCAGGCTGAGCCGGACCCCCCACTGTTGTGCCAGCGCTTCTGGCAAATCCACGCCCTGGATAATCGCGATGCCCAATTTTTTCGCTGCGGCCAAAAAAGGTCTGGCCCGGTAACTTTGCGGCGTCGTCAAAAGAAGCACGGCATTAGCTTGTTCAGTCATGGGACCATTGTAACCAAAATCCAGTCAGAGGCTATTGGTTTACTTGCGTACCGTCGCCAGCAATCATCTTAATCCATTCTGTAATTTAGGACTGTTATGGTTGCCGGACGTATTGGTATTTTTTTACTGACCGAGTCCACTAACCATACAGCCACAGTAACATTAGGGAGCATATTAAGAAAATGAACCAAAAAGGTCGTCCTCTGACGCTGGCGCTTGCGCTGGCACTCATTCTTTTACCGGCGTTACTCTCACTTCTCAGCAAAGCACAAACTGTTCATGCAGCGACATTTGTCGTCACAATTTTCAATGATGAAAATGACACCGTTTGCGATGCAAGCTGCTCCATTCGGGATGCTATTTTTGTTGCTGGAAATGGCGATGACATTACGATTCCTGCTGGCACTTACACACTGTCTGCAACCAATGGCACGTTGACCGTCTCCAAAAGCCTCACGTTTAACGGAAACAGTGCCACAGACACCATTATCGATGCCGAAGGCACCAGTCGGGTGTTTAACGTCACGGCTGGTACGGTCACGTTTAACGATCTCACCGTCCAAAATGGCGTTGCTCTGGATGGCGCAGGCATTCGCATCAGTGGCCCCACCACGAGCGTGACGCTCGCGAACTCCGTTGTCTTTAGCAACAGCGCCACCACCAGTGGGGGTGGCATCTATTTGCAGAGCGGTGCACTTTCCTTGCAAAGCAGCAATGTATTAACGAATACGGCCGTTACTGATGGCGGTGGTGTTTACAATTTACGCGGCACCGTCACGGTCGATAACAGTACAGTTAACTATAATGTTGCGGACAGGGCCGGCGGCATCTTTGTCAATCAAGCTTCCGCTGCGCTGATCGTTGAGAGCGGCGAAATCTCTTTCAATACAGGCAACAACATCGATGACGTCTTCTCCGGAGGCGGCATTACGGTTCTGGCGGGCAGTGCAACGGTAAACGGGGGCGAAATTCGTGGAAACTCAGCCTTTCGTGGGGGCGGCATCCTGGTTACCTCTGGTTCACTGATTTTTAATGCCGGTCAGATCATAGACAATGAGTCTAACTACGGCGGCGGTCTATACGTTCGTGAAACAACGGGAACGGCTACGATCAACGGCGGGTCTATTACCCAGAATCGGTCGACTGCTTCAATCTTTGGCGGTGGCGGGATCTATATTTTCCAGGGCCTGATTACCATGAACGGCGGTGACATTTCATCCAATACGGCCGTTAACGATGGCGGCGCCATGGAAATTGGCGACGCCCAGGGGCGGTTTACCCTAAACAATGGTGAGATTTTCAGCAATAGCGCAGGCAAGATGGGCGGCGCAATCTACGCAGCTGAGGGAACATTGACGGTAAACGGCGGCATGATTCACACCAATGACAGCGTCACAGGCGGTGGGGCCATTGCCACCGGTATGGGAAGCCAATCGACAATCCAAAATGCCGCTTTGCTTACAAATACAACCACGATTACCAGCGCAGGTGGTGCGATTAAGAACGCTGGCACTTTGACTATGACAAACGTCACGATGAGCGGCAACAGCGCGGGCAGCGGCGCGGGCCTGAACAACAGCGGAACGGCCGTATTGACCCACGTCACCGTGTCCGAAAACGCAGCCTCCGTCAGCGGTGGCGGCTTGAACAACGCAAGCGGTACGCTGACCGTGGGTAACAGCATCCTCTTTAATAATAGCAGCGCAGTCGGCGCTGATTGCAACGGAACAATCGTCTCGGTGGGCAACAACCTTAGCACCTGCGGCCTGGCGGGCAGCGGCGACAGCAGCAGCGATCCGCTGCTGCAGCCACTGGCTCTGAACGGTGGCGAGACGCTCAACTACGCGTTGGGAGCAAGTAGCCCGGCGATTGATTCAGGCAACAGCGCCACCTGCCCCACGGTTGACCAGCGTGGCAACCTACGTCCCGTAGGCAGTACCTGTGACATCGGCGCATTCGAGGCCGGGATCGGCTTTTTCATCAGCGACGCCAGCCTAACGGAAGGGGATGCCGGTAGCAGCCAAATGAGCTTCATTGTCAGCCGCTCCTTCATGACCAGCACCACGTACATGGTCGATTATGCCACGCTGGATGGCTCCGCCCTGGCCGGATTAGATTACACGGCCGTTTCCACCACGACCCTCACCTTCCCTCCTGCCACCATGACGCAAACCGTCAACATCCCCATTCTGGGGGATTTGCTGGATGAAGCGGATGAACTGTTCTCCGTTGAATTGAGCAATCCTACTGGCGCCAGTCAGCTTGGGAATGCCAGCGGCAGCGGCACCATCTTGGACAATGATGCTCCGCCGTCACTCACTGTCGGCGATGTGGTCGTAACGGAAGGCACGGGCGGCACTGTGACGGCCGTATTCACAGCCACCCTGTCGGCTGAAAGTGGCAAAACTATCACAGTGAACTATGACACGATGGACGGAACGGCCGTTGCGCCAGATGATTACACCACAGCGAGCGGAACCCTTACCTTCATCCCCGGCGTCACGCAACAGAGTGCCGCTATCACGATTAACAGTGACACGCTGGATGAGTTTGATGAAACCGTCACCATCGCGCTGAGCAACGAAAGCAACGTCACTTTGTCAGGCAGCACTGTTCAACTTACCATCACCGACGATGACGCCCAACCCTCGCTGACCATCGCCAATGCCAGCGTTACGGAAGGCAACAGTGGCACCACCAACGCCAACTTTGTTGTCACGCTTTCTGCGCCAAGCGGCAAACCTATCACGGTAGATTACATGACGGCGGCAAATACGGCCGCAGCCGGCACCGACTACGTCATCGCCAATAACACGCTCACCATTTCGCCCGGTTTCACCTCAGGCACGATCTCTGTATTAGTTATTGGCGATACGATTGACGAGAATGACGAAACGTTTACCCTAAATCTTACAGGGGCAAGCAACGTCACCCTGCCAGCAATGCCAACAGCAACAGGCACCATTATTGATGATGATCCGCTGCCTACAGCTACTATCAATGACGTGACCGTAACAGAAGGGAATAACGGGAGCACGGTTACGGCCGTTTTCACGGTCAGCCTTTCCCACGCCAGCGCGAAAGTGATTACCATCAACTACAGCAGTGCCAACGGTAGCGCAACAGCGGGCGAAGACTATACGGCCGTTCCCGCCTCTGTCCTCACCTTTAATGCCGGTGGTTCGCTTAGCCAAACCATCAGCGTTACTGTACAGGGTGATGATATAAACGAGCTCACGGAGCAATTCTTTATCAACCTTACCGGCAGCAGCAATGCCATCCTGGGCAACAGCCAGGGCGTCGGCACCATCACCGACGACGATGGCAGCTTCCTCTTCTTGCCCCTCATCGTGAAGCCATAAACCATTCCTCGCCTTAAAGCATGTGGCAATTGGGTCATTAAACAGTGGTAAACATTATTCAATGATCCAATTGCCTTTTGTAATCTACTTTGTAACTCACGCTTGCTAACGTGACCTTGCGCCTCGCACATTTGCAACCCATCAAATAAAAAAACCCCTTTACCAGGAGCCCGTCTTCGAATGACAAAACGAAAAGGATTTGCTATCGGTCTGGCCGTCAGTCAGGCAATGATCATATTGCCGTTGCTTTTTTGGCTGCTGCAACACACCCCAGCCGCTTACGCAGCCGATTGGAACGTCAACATCTTTGCCGATGTTAGCGATGGCGATTGCGAAGACGGCAGCTGCTCACTCCGAGATGCCATCAACCTGGCTGCCGCATTAGACACCATCTACCTGCCTGCGGGTAGCTACACCCTGACTCTGGGCGAGATAAGCACAGGCAAAACAATCACCCTGATTGGCCAGGGTGCTGGCGCTGCAGACACCATCATCGACGGCAACTTCGCCAGTCGGCTTTTCAGCATCAGTTCTGGCACTGTTACCTTTAGCAACCTTACGCTGCAAAACGGACAACCTGCCAGCGGCAGCGGCGGCGCTATCAGTGCCACCGGCACGGGCAGCATTACTTTAGACAACAGCGTCATTACCAACAATGTCAGCATCGTCAATGGCGGCGGTATCATTCTGGCAGGGGGCACGCTAAATATAATTAATGGCAGCAAAATTGTGAGCAATACGGCCGTTG
>CBDUOF010000335.1:0-6615 GCA_965368765.1 uncultured Anaerolineae bacterium
AACTAATCCACAACCCGTTCACTGGCATTCTCAATGTGGCTGGCAGTCAGGCAGTAACCCGCGCTGATTTTGCCCTAAAAATGTTGGATTTTTGGCGGGTTCAACCGCGAACCAACCTCAGGATAGCGCCTTCAGATAACGCGTGGCCCCTGAATTGCGAGTTGGATTTGCGGCGCGCAACGGCCATTTTGAAGACCCCTCTTCTTGGCGTGAATCAAGTCATTGATCAGGCTTCTGGGTAACTCAACGCAAATAGTACCAGCGACCTATTGCCGCTTCAGCAAAAACTGACCAGTACCTATGGTTTCCACTTCTTTAAACTCTCGCTTACCCCTTGACTTTTGTCATTTGAATATGCTAGACTGCCCCCCTAAGTAAGGAAGAGGTTAGCTAGCTCAAAATAATAAAACAATTTTTTTTGTTACTATTTATTAAGTTGCCATTTGGGAAGATAGCAATGAGTTAGCCGTATGGGTGCGAGTCAACACCCCAAAAATCTAAAAAATCTCAGAGAAAAGGGTAAATAGATGACCAAACTGAACACGCCATTCGACGAAATGGACTTTGTTAGCGTTTTGCTAAACGAAGGTTCTGAACAAGGCTACATGACTTATGATCAAATCATGGAAGCGTTACCTGACGTCGAAGATAATTTGCCGCTGCTGGAAACCATCCTGGAAGAGGCCCAGGCAGCAGGCATTCCGATTTATGAAAACGAAGATGAAGTAGAAGCACAACTTAACTTGGTCAGCGATGATTCAAGTGAACTCAGCGAAGCTTTGGCCAATGGCAAAGCGCTTAAGCCAGAAGAAGAAGAGGAAGAAATCTCGCCACATGCAGCCCCATTATTTGATTTAAGCAATGTGCCGATTGATGATTCCGTAGGCCTTTACTTCCGTGAAATGGGGCAGCAGGGACTCCTTTCCGCCGTGGAAGAAGTGAACCTGGCAATGGAAATTGAAGCTGGCAAAGAAGCAGAAGCGCGTCGGGCAGATGAAATTCTAAGCCCCGATGAACTCGATGATGTCGCCAATTTATGCGAGATCGCAGAAGCTGCCCGTGCCCATCTCATTCGGGCCAACACCCGTCTGGTTGTCAGCATCGCTAAGAAATATCGCGGTCGCGGCCTGCAGTTCCTGGACCTGATTCAGGAAGGTAATGTGGGGTTGATGAAAGCGGTAGAAAAGTACGATTATCGTCGCGGGAACCGGTTTAGCACCTACGCCACCTGGTGGATTCGCCAGGCAGTCACCCGCGCTCTAGCCAATCACGGCCGTACCATTCGTATCCCGGCACATTTGGGTGGTCGCATCAGCAAGCTTTATCAGGTTGCCCAGGAGCTGGAACAGGAATACGGCCGTCAGCCTACCGCTGAAGAAATTGCCGAACACATGGAACTGCCTGCCGAGCGCGTTCGCTGGATGCTGCGCACCAGCCGCCAGCCCGTGCACCTGGAACGCCCTGTTGGCGATGAGTCCGATGCGGAACTGGGTGACTTCATCGAAGACGTCGATGCCCCGCCGCCAGCCGAAACCGTGGCCCAGAAAATGCTCACCGAAGAGCTAGGTGAAATTCTTGACCAGCTCACCCCGCGTGAAGCCCGCATCCTGCGCCTGCGCTACGGCCTGCAAGACGGCGAATCCCGCACCCTCAAAGAGGTCGGTGAGATGTTTGGCCTTTCCCGCGAGCGCATCCGCCAGCTGGAAAAGGAAGCGCTGCGCAAGCTGCGCCATCCCAACTTCGCCGGGCACCTCCGGCAGTACCTCAACTAACAACAAAAAGGGGCCGTGCGGCCCCTTTTTTTATTTTCTTCCCCTACGCATCCCCTAAAGCCTTCGGTATAATTCCAAACTATGGCACTTTTGACGGCACATAACATTGGCCAGGCATTTGGCGCGTTTGACGTTTTTACTGGCGTCAGCGGCAGCATTCCCGATGGGGGCAAAGTGGGGTTGGTTGGCCCCAACGGCGTGGGCAAAACGACGCTGCTGCTCATTTTGGCTGGACTAAGCCAACCCAGCGCTGGTAGCGTACAAACGGCTAAGGGTACGCGGCTGGGTTATCTACCCCAGGAAGCAGCGCAGGCATTTGCCGGACAAGAGAACACCGTCTTCGAGGAAATGCTGACCGTTTTTGATTCCCTGCGCAGCGATGAAACCGCACTGCGCCAGATGGAACAACAAATGGCCGGAGGCGACCATTCCGAAGAACTCCTTGCCAGCTACAGCCAGCTGCAAGTGCAGTTCGAACTGGCGGGCGGTTACGACTACCAAATTCGCATCCGTCAGGTTCTGACGGGGCTGGGTTTTGTCGAGGAAGATTGGCAGATGCCGCTACACCACCTGAGCGGTGGCCAAAAAACGCGCGTTTTGCTGGGTCGGCTGCTGTTGGAAAAGCCGGATTTGCTCGTCATGGATGAGCCAACGAACCATTTGGACGTGTCGGCCATTGAGTGGTTGGAAGGCATGCTCAAAACGTGGGCCGGGGCGATCTTAGTGGTGAGCCATGACCGCTACTTTTTGGATCGCGTTGTCACCACCATTTGGGAAATGAACCGCAGCGGGATGGAGCATTATCGCGGCAACTATTCGGCCTACGTGCAGCAGCGGCAAGAGCGTTGGCAGCAGCAAATTCAGGCGTATGAAGATTTCCAGCAGCACCTTGAGAAGGAGATGGATTTCATTCGGCGAAATATTGCGGGGCAGCGTACGCAAATGGCACAGGGGAAACTGAGCCGGTTGGCGCGTGAGGTAACGGCCGTTTCCCTCGGAGGTCTGCCCGCGTTAGCCATGCTTAACAGCAAAGGCTGGCTGCAAACAGATTCTCATTACGGCATTACCCGTTACGGCCGTGTCGCAACTTCCGTTAGTGAATTGCAGCAACAAATTGGAGAACTGAGGCCTCCGATACGGCCGTCTACCCTTCGCCTGCATTTAGACACCCAACAGCGCAGCGGCGAGCTTGTTTTGCGCACGAAAGATCTAACCATCGGCTACCCTGGCACAACGCTCTTTGAAGCCGATGATATTGAGTTGCGGCGGCTGGAATGTGCTGCGCTCATTGGCCCTAACGGTGCTGGCAAAACCACCTTCCTCAAAACTGCGCTGGAGCAGCTGGCGCCGCTGAAAGGAGAAGTGATTTTGGGGGCCAGCCTGCAAATCGGCTACTTTGCCCAGGCGCACGATGGCCTCAATTTGGAGAATTCAGTCCTGGATGAATTGCTCAACTTTCGCAATTTGCCCATTAGCGAAGCGCGCAGCTATTTAGCCCGCTTCTTGTTCCGCGAAGAGGATGTGTACAAGAAGATCAGCATGTTGAGCGGGGGAGAACGCGGGCGGCTGGCGTTGGCAATCCTGGCCCTGCAAGGGGCTAATTTTTTGCTGCTGGATGAACCAACCAACCATCTCGACATCCCCTCCCAGGAGGCACTGCAAGAAGCGCTGGAGCAGTTTAGCGGTACAATTTTGATGGTGTCCCATGATCGGTATTTGGTGAATGCGCTGGCAACTGAGATCTGGGCCGTGGATAACGGCCGTTTACGCGTCTATTCAGGCGGGTACCAAAGCTATTTAGAGGTTCGAGCCCAAGAGGCAGAAACCGCAAAAGAAGCTGCTGCCCAACAGCGGGAAGCCGAAAAAGCGACTCGTACGAGCGAAAATGGCAACCAGCTGAGTAAAAATGAGATGCGTCGCCAGGCTGAAGCGTTAACCCAGCTGGAAGCACGCATTGAAGAGGCTGAAGGGAAAATTGCCCAAATCGGTGACGCCCTGCAAGAAGCGACAACCAGCCAATCTTTTGCTAAGATACAAACGCTAAGCGAAGCCTATGCCACTGCCGAGGCCATGCTAGAATCATTGCTGGAACAATGGGAGATAATGCATGAGTGACAACGTCGAAGCCACAACCTACGCCGGAAAAGTGATTGTGGGACTAACGGGCAATATTGCCACGGGAAAATCAGCGGTGATGCGTCTGGCTAAAGACCACGGTGCCCTAACAATTGATGCCGACAAGATTGTCCATGAGCTGATGGATAGTGATGCCACCATGCAAGCCGCAATTGCGGTGGCTTTTGGCGATGAGGTCCGGCGGGAAGACGGCCGTATCAACCGCAATGCGTTAGGCCAGATCGTTTTTGCAGACCCCAGCGCCATGCAAGATTTAGAAGCAATGGTGCATCCTGCTGTGGGAAAAGAAGTAGATGCCCGTATTTTGGCCAGTAAGCAAACCATCATTTTTATTGAGGCGATCAAGCTGTTAGAAGGCAATCTGCGCGACATTTGCCACCAGATTTGGGTGACACGCTGCAGCCCGCAGCGCCAGCTAGAACGGCTTCGCGTCTGTCGGGGAATGGAAACAGAAGTAGCGGCCGTGCGTATTAAGGCGCAGCCGCCACAGGAAGAAAAAGTCGCCCAATCAGACATGCTGATCGACACCAATGGATTGATGAAGGATACCGAAGCCCAATTCAACATCGCCTGGGCACGCTTGCCAGATCCAACCAAAGCAAAGCCAATGGCTCGGCTGCCGCAGTCGGATGAATCTACGCCAGCCGGCTCAAAGCCATTAACGGGCCGATTGGTGCTGCCCAAAGAAGCCGCACCGGTCAAAAGAGGCGCAGAACCCGTTCGGCCGCCACGGCGCAAGCCCAGCGAACGACCAGATGATTTACAGGTGCGCCGGGCACGGCCGTCTGACATCCCTTCTATTTTGTTGCTCATCCAAAAAGCAACTGATGGCAAAGTGAAAATGAAGCGGACGGAACTGTTGATGGCGCTCAGCGAACGAGGCTATTTTATTGGTCAGGTAGGCAGCGAAATTAGTACTGTTATTGGCTACAACATCGACAGCCAGGTAGCCCGCATCGACGAAGTATTTATTCATCCCTTGGAAATGGTGACGCAAACGGGCAAGGCAGTTTTAGAAGATATTGAAATTTCGGCGGCGGCGCACATGGGCCAAATTCTGGTCGCTTTTTTAGCAAAAGATACGCCAGCGACCATCCGTAATCTGTTTGAGTCAGAAGGATATGGGCCTATGCCGTTTGAAGAAATGGCGCGTGGCTGGCAATTGGCCATCGAGGAAACGCAGAGAGAAGATACAGAGTATTTGGTACGGCTGCTGCGGGATACGCGAGCAGGTTGAGGCGGAATCCCTTGGGGTTTTCTTTCGTGGCGGCCTGCTTAATGAGCAAACCCCAAGGGTTTTAGGAATAGGACAATGCGTTTTGCCTGGGCATGGTTACTGTACACGTGGGGAGGGTTGCACCGCTACTTTGGCATTCAAAACAGCATGGCACGCGAGCATGAGCGCGCAGTTCACTATTTTGGCCGTGCTTATGCCGTAGACTCGACTTTCCGCGCAGCTCGCCTGCACCGGGGCATTTTATTGGGTCGGGAGCTGGGGAGAGTTGACGAGGCGATTGCTGATTTTGATGCGCTGTTAGCGGAAGATCCAACGTACAATTTGGCGTTGTTTAACCGGGGAATGATGTTGATGGAAAACGGCCGTTTCCCCCAGGCACTCAGCGATATAGAAGCATACCTTCAACAATCTGATCCCAGCGATGAAAATTGGAACGATGCCCAGCGCATCGCCCGCCTCCTCCGCCACTTAGACCAGGAATGACATTTTCCAACTTGTGATTATGTGGCGAACCAATTTATACTGCATAAAGTTCTACCATTTGCTGGAAAATTGCGTACCGAGAATCAAATAGGTTGCATAAAACCCCAACATTCATCTTATGCCGAAAACTTTGTTGCAAATACTCCTTATGTGGCATGTTATAGAATATTCACCGCCTTTTTTGGTTATATAAAACAAAAATCAGGAGTTTATAACACCGGCAAGTTGTTGAGTAATTGTTAGGTAGCTAATCTTTAAATCGAAGGATCGCTCCCGTGACTGATATCGAATTCCACCAGGTCAAAACCCAGGGACAAAAGAAGATAGCAGGCGAGTTAATTCGTGAGTATTTGGAATTTCTTAACACGCGCATCTTGCAAGACTACGGCATGGAATTTGATATAGAGGCAATGGTTAAGTCCGACCTAACGGACGAAATTAAATTTTATCCTCCTGATGGGCGTTTCTATCTCGTAAAGTCCCGCAATCAAAATGCGGGGATAGGCTGTTTAAAGAAACTTCAAGACGGTATTGGTGAGATTCAACGTATGTATGTTTCGCCTATTTTCCGTGGTCAAGGTATTGGTCGGGCCATTGCCAATCGGCTCGTTGACGATGCTCGCTCGATAGGGTATCGCAAGCTCAAACTCGAAAGTCTGGGATTTCTTGCATCCGCTCATGCACTTTATCGATCAGTTGGTTTTAACGAAATTGATCCATACCCTGAAAACAGTATGGAATCGTTTCAAGCAGAAGAGCAGCTCGACAGATATTATAAAATTACCGTTTTTATGGAGATGGATCTGTAGAAATGTTCTATTGGCAGCCTAACAAGCGCATGGAGTCGGACCAGCCTACGGCTGGCCGCTGATGCGGGGCGTTGGGCGGGGGTGGCAAGGGGCTTGCCCTTCCTTTTGTTAATTGAGATGTGGCAATTTGCGATAATGGCAGGAACGATTGTGATCGGAGGAAACATGGCTAAACATA
>CBDUOF010000336.1:0-6602 GCA_965368765.1 uncultured Anaerolineae bacterium
GCCACCACATTGGCTTCCATCGTCAGGCTGTTGAGGAAATCACCACCACTGCCCCGGGCATCAACCGTCAGGGTGGCTTGCTCTTCCGTATAACTAACAACCGTTTCCACATTGCTGTCCCGGTCTTGAGAAATTGTCCAGCGCACCGCTTGCGCCCAAAAGGCCGGAAAGCCCTCCCACTGTACCCAATCCTGCCCCCAACGCCCCGTTGCATCAGATGTCCAGGCGATGGATCGCCCCAGACCATACTGCCACGCCGCCAAAACAGGGTCGCCCTGCTCAGAGTTGAGGATCACCTGTGCGGTATTTTTCGGGCTGGTTCCAACATACCCATACAAAGGTGGAACGGCCGTAATGCCCGCCAAAATTGGACTGTTGCTCACCAAACTGGGGAAGAATCGTTCTTCAATCAGGTAGGTGCGCTGGATGGAAGTGGTTTCCTGGGTAAAGATTTGAGGCAGGTTGGCCGCTTGGTTGGTAAAGTGAAAGCGGCCGTTCCCCCACTCTGCCACCTGCTGCAACCAGGGAACATCCGGGCCGTTGCCAATAGAAACGGCCGTTACCGTCACGCCCTCTTCAACCAGCGAAGCAATCAGCGGCTCCACACCCTCTTTTTGTTCAGAGTCTGCACCATCTGCCAGCAGAATGATATGTTTTACCTGATTGGGACTGTCGGCCAACGCTGCCGCAGCTGCTTCCAGGCCAGTGCGCACATAAATACCGCCGCCACCCGCCCCAATTTGGCGAATCAAATTAATCGCTTCTTCTCGCTGGCTGGCTGGCAGCGGCCCGATGGGGTTATCTGGCTGCGTGTCCACCGGGAACACGGCAATCTCGTCAAAATCGTTCAACAGCTCCACCACACGTACAGCGCCTTCTGCTGCCAGCTGAATTTTGGTTGCCCCCCCTTCTTGCGCACTCATGCTGCCAGAGCGGTCAATCACAATGACGATGCTCACCGAGGGAAACCGTTCCTGATCCTTAATTTGCATCTCCACGGGCAGGGTTTCTTCCAGCGGCGTTTTGAAGTAGCCGCCCACGCCGTAGCTTTGCGGCCCGCCAACCACAACCAGCCCGCCACCAAGATCGCGAACGTAGCTCTGCAGAGTTTCCATCTTGCGCGGCGACAGATTTTTAGCGTTTACATTGACCAAAATGATACTGCCGTAATTGCTGAGTTGTGCCAAGCTAGCGGGTAAATCAGCCGGCGTGATGCGATCCACCTCCAGCCCGGTTGCTTCCAGCGCCAGCAGCAGTTGGGGAGATTCATCCGGCTGCGGCGTGCCGTCATCGGCCACGGTGCCATCGTTGGCCACCAGCAGCACGCGCGGCGGCCCTGTCACTTCCGTGAAGGCGGCCAGCTCATTATTTTGGAAGAAGGTGTCGTTGGCTGGGGTAAGCTGTATGCGGTAGCGGGCAAATTCCTGCTCCAACGCTCGTAACCGTACGGCAAAATTATTGGCCCCACGTCGCAGCTGTACGGCTTCTTCATACACGATGGCGCCGCCCGACAGTACGCGCAAGGTGGCAGACATGTCGGTGCTGCTTTCGGCAGTGATGTCGATGCGAAACGTTTCCCCCTGGCTGATGCGTGTCGGGGCACTGACGCTGGTGAGCAAGGCTTCTGCAGCGCTGGATTCACGCCCTAGCAGGACGTAACTAATTTCGACGCCGCTGCTGGCCGCCAGCCGTGCCGCCTCGTTGGCATCCCCCACCGTGGCGGTGCCATCGCTTAGAATCACCAGGCGGCGGGCCGAGCCTGCGGGAAAGAGGGCCATCCCCAGCCGGATCGCCTCAGCCACGTCGGTTTGCAGCGCCTGGGGGACAGAACTGACCGGCGCCAGCTCGGTCAGACCGCTCATGGGGCGCTCTACCAGGGCGTTGGAACCAAAAAGAATGACGGCGGCCTGATCGTTGGGCGTCATGTTTTCCAGAGCGGTGCGCAGGTAGGTTTCGGCCGTTTCTGCCTGGGCGGGGCTAATGGAGTCGGAGGCATCGACCAGAAAAACAACGGCCAGTTCGTCGGCAGCACGGACTAACTGGCTGCCTGCCAGGCTCAGTATCAGCAGCAGCATGATGAGCAGGCGCACGCCCAAACTTATCCATTCACGCCAGCGCCGCCGGGGATAACGGCCGTTTGCGGCACGCTTTGGCTGCCCTAACCAAAAAAAGTAGGGAACGGTCAACAGCAGAACGAGAGCGAGCGGCGTGGTGAAGTTCACGGGTTTAGTTTAAAAGTGAAAAAGTTGGTTAACCTTTGTGAAAAATCGTCAAGTTAGAATGGAAAATCGTTGGGGGCATTATAGGGGATGTTATCGATTTGGGGCATGTTTTTTGACGGACGGCTAATCTACGCTTTGTGAACACGCTGTCAATTATTCGCCGAAGTAAAGCGGCAGGTGAATGGTGAAGACGGAACCAGCGCCGTATTTGCTCTGGGCCTCAACCCGGCCGCCATGTGCCAAAATAATAAAGCGGCTCAAGGCCAGGCCCATGCCTCCGGAACGGCCGTTTCCGTTAACCTTTAATTTGGACAGCCCTGCCCAGACGCGTTCTAATCGCTCTGGTGGAATGCCGACGCCCGTATCAACCACTCGTAAAAACAAATCGCTGCCCACCAGGCCACATTCTACCTGCACCACACCACCTATTTTGTTGAACTTGATGGCATTGTGCAGCAGATGTTGGATTGCCTCCAGCAGCTGCACGGCATCGCCTAGTACCGTTGTGTGGGGCGTGCTGGCGTTGAATTCCACGACCACGCGGCGGGCCTCGGCCATGGTGCGCAAATTGCGAATCGCTTGCTGAGCAAGCTCATCCAGCCGGGTTAGCTGAAAGTTGAACTTATCGCGCATCTGGATTCGGCTTGAGACGGCAATTAACTTTTCGATAGGTAGCTTGATTTCGCCAATGTGTTGATCGATTTGGGTGGCCAGCTTAATGGTGGTGTCATCTTTGGCCTGTAGCTGCTGTACTTCCTGCGTCAGAACGTTAAACGGCCGTCTTAAATCTGGCGAAATGAGATTTACAAATTGGGAATAAAGGCTGACCAACTCTTGCAGATGCTGCCGGTCACGAGTAAGCGACTGATTCTGGTGAAAGACAAATTCATTGATCTGGCGCAAGCTGGAAACATTTTGTGCCTGAGCCAGCAGGGGGCTAATTTGCTGCGACATATTTTCTAGCTGCTCAAAATCAGATTGGCCATAGGATGCGCCTGAAGATTTCAGGCCCAACGCCAGCACGCCAATCAAACTGTCACCCGCGTGAAGTGGCTTATACAAGATGCGCTCCCAGCGTGCCAACGTGTTGCGTTCGGCTTCTGGTAACTCGGCAAACCGCTCCAGCGTATCTATGTCGTACTGCACCAATGGCATGTGGTTTTCACGCAAAAATTGGCTGACGGGGCTGTTGGCAGCGAGGGTTAAGGTTTCCTGGACACTGTTATCCAGGCTGGTTAACGGCCGTAAAATGAGCTTGCCACCCGGGCCATCGGTTGCGGTGAACAGTCCGGCATCATCGGTGGTTAGATTGGCCTGTACCAGACGTAAAAAGATCTGTCCTAGTTGGGCTGGTTCAGGTAAATTGCCAATCGCATTGCTAAATTCCGCCAATACAGTTTCCTGTTGGGGCGTATCCGGCAAAAAGATACGCTGAGAAACCCGTTTGATGAAGTGATTGACCAGCGTGAATAACCCGACAAACAGGGCCGTGGCGACCAGCAGGACTAAAATCTCACCGTTTTGGGGCGTATTTTCTGGCAGGTCACGCACAGCGCGCACCAGCAGGGTAAGCGCGCCCCACGTAAGGCCAAAGATGATCATGGCGCTAACAACGCGACTGATCAGCTGCCGCAGCGAAAGTTGTAGATCGGGCAGGGTGGTGCTGGCCAGGCTGATGGTGCCGGTAAGCGCGGCTAACATTAGCACAAGAACGCTTGCCTGCTGCCAGCCCGTTTGCCCGGGCTGCTGCACGGAGCCAAGCCCGCTGCCCACCAACAATAAAAAGACGACGACAAGCCAATACTGCACCTGGTTGCGGTAAAGCGAAGGCGGCAAGTTGCTGTTTAGCTTCTGGGTCAGCATCCAGGTGGCGATAATGGGGAGCACCCAACTGGCAATCCAAACAGAAGCCCACATGTCGAACTGGCGCACCGTTTGGCCAAGCACCACCAGTTCCGGCAGTGCCTGAGGGAAAATGTTTGGGTCCAGCGGGAGAGCCCCTGCCCAGAGCAACAGGCTAAGCCCCAGGCCGATCTGGCCATAACTGCGTGGAATCGGCAGGTAGATGAGCGTGGTGTACAGCAAGAATACGGCCGTTAAGCTCAGCGCATAGGTGCCCACAATGCCCCAATTGTAAATAAGGATTTCGGGGAAAGTGGTGCCGCCAAAAAAGCGGATCACGCTGCTGGCCCATACAGCGGCCGATAAAAGCGTTAAAGACCAGCGCAAAAATAACGGCCGTCTTTTCAACTGTGCCCGCCACAAATAGACAATCATGCCAATGAAGCTCAGTGGCAAGGCCGAAATGATTAGGAACTGCTGTGTCAGGGTCATGCTATGCGGCTAATCCTATCAAGATACCTGGCAATGGTCTTGTTTTACACAAATTTGATGTCTGCTAACCAAGGCCAGGCGGCATTCAACTTTATTCGTAGGTCTAGTTTGCGTCATTATACCAACTTTTCACCTTACAGAATTTGGGAAATTGGGATAAATTCAGGGTAATTTGGGGGAGTCTTGGCCTATAACCCAACTTATCCCAATCCCCAATTTGGGATAAATTTGGGATAAGTTGGGAAAACACCAAATTACTTCAAAATATAGTGGGTCCCTTTCTTGGAACCAATTTTCAGGAGGATGCCGCGATCAACCAGATCGACGAGATCGAGGCGGAGGGTTTCTGGGGAGACATCGGAGCAAAGCTGCTGATATTCCCGGTTGGTAATCGATCCGTTTTCTCGCACGTAGGTAAGGGCGCGCGTTTGTCGCTCGTTCATGCTGCGCGTCCATTTGGGGGTAGGCTGCCGCTGCCGCTTGTTGTGCAGCGTCACGGTGAACAGGTGGGGCGTCGCTTTGAAGTCTGGCGGTTTGTTGCCTGCCTGCACCATCTCTTCAATCATCTGATCAATGCCCAGGCCAAGCTCTTCGATGTAGCCCCACTGGTACAAACCGTTTACCAAACGTGGATTCCGCGAAAAATGTTCTTCAACTAAGTTGTCTAACGTCATATATCCGGGCAAACCACCGGGGCTAATAATTTCCAGCCGATCGGCATACATGCGAATTTCAATGCGCCGCCCCTGAATGCGATAATCACGATGGGCCACTGCGTTGACCAAGGCTTCGCGCACGGCAAAGCGAGGATATTCCAGCAGCTCTTCCCGCTCCAACTGATTCACAGTGGCACCGACGCGCATCTCTTCAAAGATAATGTTCCAGGCGCGTTCGATTACCCGGGCTACTGGCCCACTGATTTCGTCACGACGGCCGTAGCCGATGCCGCCATCCTCGCCGCGCGGCTCTGTGCCGGGGAACTTGACAAAAACAATGCCGCTTTGTGGGAAAAACATCTGGGGGTTGCTGGCAAAGAGCAAAATGCCGGTCGTGGTGGGATGACCGCTGCGATCGGTGGCACCAATTTCAAAGAGGCGCTCGCGGGTGGAAAGCGTTCTGGATTGGCCACGCTGCTCGCGCCGCTCCAAATAATCTTGCACGATGGTGGCGTCTAAATCGGTGTAGCGCGCCCCTGGCACGAGGTCGGTTTCAAATTCGGCGGTGTTTTTGCTGTTGGCCAGGGTGCGGACTTCGTCGCCCGTCAAGGCACGATTGCTGGTGTGGCTGCGCACCAAAACGCGGCCATCATCGAGCGTGTGCAGGTCGGTGCTGCGGGGGACTTCAATGCCAATAAGGGTGCCCTGGGGGGTTTCTACCTGCTGCCATTGGGTTGGCACGGGCGGGCGGCAGAGCCGTGCGGCTTCCAGCAAGGCCCCTTCGGCTTCTTCTTCCCAAATCGCGTTGGTGGGACGGCCGTTCTCATTCAGTCCCAACACGATTAAGCCCCCATCCCCATTGGCCAAGGCAACCAGGCATTCGGCCAATGCTTGGGTGTCCGCTTCCGCCAGAAATGCCAACCGCTGTCCAGGCTTTTGTTTTAACATGACATAATTATAGCAGAAGTTGTGGCGATTAGGGTCACACTTTTTGGAGAGGGGGTGGTGGAGGGGAGTTACGGCCGTTCAGTCTAACGCCCGTTAGGCGGCATGAACTAGCGGCTGAATAACACGGCTAGGTCGGTTTGAAGCCAAATCGTAATTAGCTTGTAGGTTTAGCCAGAATTGCGGGGTCGTTCCAAAAGCACCAGCCAATAACCAAGCCGTTGCAGGTGTAACACCTCGCTTGCCGCGAATGAGCTCATTGATACGTTGCGTTGGAATGCCCAAATGTTTGGCTAAAGCAACTTGGGTAAGACCCAAAGGGGTTAAGAATTCTTCTTCTAATACGACACCGGGATGTGTAGGAATGCGATTTTCAGGAATCATTTTGTCTTTACCCTCTCATGATAATCTCTTATCTGAACGTCATAGGCGTTTCCATTATTTA
>CBDUOF010000337.1:0-6591 GCA_965368765.1 uncultured Anaerolineae bacterium
GCCTCGACAGATACCGTTTCCAGATGCCCATATAACGTATAGATCGTATGACCCTCCCATTTATCAGCCAATTCGACGGCAACTAGACGACCGTAAAAATCCGGTTGGGGGCCAAACAGCGTCTCAATATCTTCACCAGCGTAGAAAACTGTGCCTACACCAACCGCAAGCACAGGCGTGCCAAAATCGTTGGCAATGTCTACGCCACGGTGAGGCGATAGGCGCTGATTGTAGGTCATGCCGAAGCGGTAGGGGGCTGATGGGTTGTTGTTGTTTTACTTTGCGTCTGGCTAGTAGCATTTGGTTCAGCGGTCATAAAGCAAGGCAGGCGATATTGGGTCGATAGACGTGACCGTCGTGATTTGTCCATTTTTCGCATTGGACATGATATGTTTTTAAGGTACTTGATTAACAATGGGAACATCACTATTCGGGATGTTCCGTACTTCACCTGATTTGTGTCAGGTGACTAGATTCAATTTCAGTCACGGCCGTCATGCCCCAGCGCAGCGGTAAATCGGAACTGTCATCAAGCAAAATCGTAACCATATAGACTACATCTCCTTGCAGTTGGCCAGGAATATAAGCAATTTTCTCAACGATTCCGGTGACTGCGGTCTCGGGAATGGCATCAAAGCTGATTTTGACACTGCCGCCTTCTGCAATTTTTGCCACGTCCAGTTCAGAGAGATCGGTTGTTTCCAGTTTCCAACGGCTTTGGTTAGCCAGTGTAATGATTGGCACACCAGGAGCAACTAATTCACCCAGATTTAAATCTAAATTGGCTACCGTACTCTTAAAAGGAGCCACTAATGTCAGGCGATCCAGGGTAGCCTGTACCGCAGCTTCGGCCGCTTGGGCAGCTTCTAAAACGGCTTGGGCCTGTGATACGGCCGCTTCTGCCTGCTGGATATTGGCTTGAGCCAGTTCTACGCCTAACGCTGCTTGATCAACACCCACCGTGGCTTTCTCAATTTGTTCCGCCGATGACCCTTCTAAAAGCAGGTCTAGTTGTGACTGGGCAGCATCCCGGCGAGCGATGGCCAGCGAGACAGCGCTGCCAGCCACATCTCGCTGGCCCGCGGTTGGTCCGACATTTAAGAAGTTGAGCATTACCTGAGCAGCCGTTTGCCGAGCGACGGCCACTTCCACCTGAGCCCGGGTTTGTTCCTCTACCGGTCCATATAAGGGACATACCTCGCTGCCATCGGGAGATTCAAAACAGGTGTCGATTATTTGGTCATATTGATCTTGTAACGCCAAAAGCTCAGCCGTAGCGGCTGCCAGGTTAGCTTCAGCCTGTGCGATGTCCGATTCGGACACGATATCTAGAGCGTCTTCTCGGATGGCGGCTGCCTGATTGATTGCCGCTTCGGCTGCGGCCAGATTGGCTTCGGCTGCGGCAATTTCTTCTGGTAACGGACCCGCTTGCACAAGGTCAAGATTGGCTTGAGCGATAACGACCGCTGAATTGGCTGTAGACACGGCCGCTTCGGCTAATGTCTGTTGATTTTGGGCTGCTTGCACACCAGCCTCCGCCGAAATGACGTGAGCTGCTGCTTGACTCAAGACCAACTCAACCGAAGTTGAGTCCAATTTGATGAGGGGATCGCCTGCCTCAACAATTTCGCCTTCTTCTACAAATATTTCGACCACTTCGCCTCCGAGTTGGAAAGCAAGGTTAACGTAGTCATTTGGAACAAGCTGCCCTTCTGCCAGAACGGAGACGGGAACTGTTTGTAAACTTGTTGCTTTTATTGGAGAAACGGCCGTGCCTGAGCCAGCTGCCGCCTGCTGTGGCGGCCACGACCCTACAACTCCCATCACCATCACGATTAGTAAAATGCCTAAAAAAAATCGTTTTTGCTTCATCGTAAAAAATGCCCCCTATTCTGCAGTATCTACATTTACAACGGCCGTCATGCCCCAGCGTAAGGGTACTCCTTGATCATCCGTTACTTCTACCGTTACGCTGTATGTCACATCGCCCAGTACTTTGGCAGAAACGGATGAAATATCAGAGACCACACCAGATAAGATTTCACCTGGAAAAGCATCAATTTCCAGAGCCACGGCCAAACCACGAGCTACTTCTACCACATCTAGCTCAGTTAAATCAGTTGTTTTTACCAGCCATTGGCTGAAATCTGCCAGGATTACAATGGGCGTGCCAACCTGGGCCACTTCATCTTCCTTGATATAAATGGCGGCTACCGTACCGGCAATCGGAGCGACTAAAGTGCGTTCAGACAGATTGTGTGCAGCCGTGGTTAGAGCGGCTTCTGCTTCGGCTAAAGCTGCTTCTGCCTGGGTTACGGCCGTTTCTGCGATTGCTGCGCCCACCTCTGCCTCAAGAACCTTGTCCTGAGCTTGTTGTAAGCTGGCTGTTGCAATGGCAATTTGCTCTGCACGGGTCCCAGCCAATAACAAGTCAAGTTGGGCCGCCACAGCATCGCGTTGGTTGCTGGCGATAGTAACGCCACTGCCTGCCGCATTTCGTTCTGCATTGGTGGCACCGGCCAGCAACGCATCCAGTGCGGCCTGGGCTGAACTCAAACTAGACAAGGAAGCAGTTAACAAAAAGCTGGCCTGTTCTCGATCCGTCTCATTGGAATTTTCATCCTGCAAAACAGGTCGGTAAATTTTTAAGGCAGCATCATAAGCTTTTTGCGCCGCTGTGACCTGTGCTTGAGCCGCTGCAATCTGGGCGCTCGATGCACCTTCTGTAACTAGACTCAAGTTACTGCCTGCCTGGTTAACGGTTGCTTCAGCTACAGCGATGTTTCGCTCTGTTAGAGTAATTTGGGCGGTCGTTGGGCCAGATTGTAATAAGGCCAGGTCTGCTTCCGCAGAACGCACGCCCAAATTGGCCACGTCCAGATTTAATTGCGCCTGTAGCCATCCTGCCTGGGTAGATTCCAGCGTAGCTTTGGCTTGCGTGACGCCAGTCTCTGCTTGCCGAATCGCTATCTCTTCGTCTGTAGTGTCTAGCTGAAGTAAGGCATCGCCGGCGACTACACTATCGCCCTCAGATACAAATAGTTCAGCGACCCGCCCAGATGTTTGGGCAGACAAGTTAACTACCTGCAAAGGGATTATTTTCCCTTCAGCCGTTACCCGATCTATGCCGGTGTCTACCCGGAGACTGTCCTCGCTTGCACCCGTCGGTTCTACTTCTTGTTGTGCTTGTATTTGCTCATAGCCAAAGTAGCCAGCTACAGCTGCAATGGCCAGCACGACCGTAATAATAACTAACTTTTTCATCTCAATAACTCCCCAGAAGATTCTTTTGCAAATCGTGTCGGGTTAACCAGAAATTCCTCCCGACAGCCATTAGCGCAAAAGACATAGGTACGGCCGTTCCATTCAACCTGTGCTGGAGCTGTCTCTACGTCAACTGACATGCCACACACTGGATCCCGCGACATTTCCACCTCATTTTTAAACTCGCCATCCTCCAGCCACAAAACACGGTCGGCAATATCCTTAATACGTTGATCATGACTGACAATGATGACGCTGCGATTCTCTTCTTTGGCAATACTGCGCAATAAACGCATTATCTCCTGTCCGTGATGACTGTCGAGATTGGCCGTCGGTTCGTCAGCAAGTATGATGTCCGGTTGGTTCACCAGGGCGCGCGCAATTGCCACGCGTTGTTTTTCGCCACCAGATAGCTTCTCTGGCAAAAAGTCCAGCCGATGTCCCAGCCCCAGCTGCTCCAGCAGTTCCTTGGCTCGTTGTCGGCTCTCTTTTCGAGACATCCCATTTAACTGCCCAACCATGGCCACGTTGTCCAAACAGGTCAACGCTGAAAGTAAGTTAAAATCTTGAAAGATGAAGCCTAAATGGTGCAGCCGCACATCCGGCAGATGGCGCTCATCCAACTCAGTCAGTACATCATCACCAATGCGTATACGGCCGTCTGAGGGCTGCAGCAATCCTCCCAGCATCGAAAGCAGCGTTGTCTTGCCGCTACCTGAAGGACCCATAATCAAAACAACTTCTCTGGGAGCTACGCTTAGGCTCACATCCCGTACAGCAACCACCTCAGTACCCCCGCTGCCAAAACGACGAGTCACGTGATCAACTTGCATAATTGGTTCCATTTTAATCTCCAATCTCATCCTCTAAATACCCGCGCCGGGTCTAGCTGTGCTAGCTGCCAGGCTGGCAGCAATGCAGCTAAAACGCCAATTATCAATGAGGCTATCACCACGCGAGTCACACCGGTCTGGGTCAATTGCATGCCCATGCCGGGTACAATCTGCGGTACCACCAATCCTAAAAGGAATACAAGCGAAACTGCAGAAACAAAGCCGAGCACAAGGCTCAGGGAAGCCTGTATAGCCACGACCAAATAAAGATGTTGGTTTTTGGCACCGATTGCTTTTAAAACACCGTACTCTTGTCGTTTGCGTAAGGTACTTGTGTATAAAGTCAGTCCGGTTACCGCCAACCCAATAAGAAAACCAGACAGATTCATGATATTCAATATTTCCACACTCATATCCTTAATGATTTGCCGTTCTTCACGCGAAAAATCAGGAACTGGCAGGGCTAAGACGTTGTCATTGCGAGCGCTGATCGCCGCCGCAATTTGGGTCACGTTTACATCAGGAGCGGTTTCCAATAAGGCATAGCTAATGGCCTCACCTGGTCTGAGTGCTTGAAAATCTCGTAAGTGAATAAAGGCAACGCTGTTGACGATATTTGTTAACCCCCGCGTCAACCCCACGACGGTAAACGTTTTCCCCATGATCTCAACTTCGTCACCCAGCGCCACACCTTGACTGCGGGCTACGGCGTCATCGACGATAACTTCCTCCCGCCCAACTTCAACGGTTCCGGCTATTACAGATTGTGGTCCACCCAGGGGCTCGTCCGGATCGAACCCGATAATATAGGACAGCACATCACCGTCATCTGTATTGATCACGCTGGTCGTGTACAGAATTGGGCTGGCACTGGTCACGTCAGGGTTATGTTCGGCCAGGCGCATATCGCGCAATGTGATTGCTGATGCGGCCATATGCATGTTCTTGACCCCTTCTTGGGCCACGAAGATGTCTGCACCGGATTGTTCAATGTAGGCCACTAAATCCTCTTCTGAGCCAGCCAGCAGCGCATCGAGTGCCAGCATCAGCACCAACGCCAGGGCAACACCGCCAACACCGAGAAAAAATTGGGTGCGGCTTTGAGAAAGGTTACGCCAAGCTAGAAAAAACATTGTGAAGCCTCGTTTGGAATGCGCTATTTCCGAAATACCCGTGCAGGATCAAGTTGTGCAACGACTCTGGCTGGTAGTAGCGCAGCTAACAATCCCATCAATAGGCCACTGACAGATGTGGTTATAACGACATTGGGTTCTAGCACGATTAAAAAGGTGGGGGAACTGTCCATGATGGCACGGGCAGCTAGCCAGGCTAAACCAATCCCAATTGCGGCTCCGAGAACAGCCGTTACCAACCCCTGCTGCGTCACCAGCCAATATAAATCTTTATTCTTTGCGCCCACTGCTTTTAGGACGCCATACTCTCGTGTTCGCTCTACGGTTGCCGTATAGATCACCATCCCCAGAATGGCTGTGCCCACAGCAAAGGCAATAGATACCATCATCTGCAACGGTGCGGCAAAAACCTGCACCAGAATATCCAGATCGTTTTGCTTCATCGTCTCTTTTTGCACAATTTCCATATCACGCAGCCGCCGATCCAATCTTTCTCTTACCACGGCTACATCTGCATTTGGGTCAAGGGTAAGCAGTAAAAAGCTGTCGGCACCGGGAGCCATCAACAATCGCTGGGCAGCCCGTTTCTCTACAAAAAAGAAGCTGGCCATCCAGGAATTTGTGTCATCACTTAAGCCAACGACGGTGAATTTCTCATCCAGAATTTCAATCGTGTCTCCCAAATCAAAGCCATGTTTTGAGGCCATAATCCAATCGAGCACCACTTCGTCATCGTCGGCCGGGAAACGGCCGTCCCTTAATGACCACGGCCCCCCACCAATCTCCGGCTCATACCCCACCATGTAGCCCACAATCTTTTCATCATGCAGGTCAAAAATAAGAAACTGAGACACGATAGGCGTCACCTGCGCCACACCAGGCACACCCCTCGCCCGATCCGCGGCTCCCGCTGGAAGCAGAGAAGTGGCACTCAGTAAATTTGTCACACCATCCTGGGCCACAATCAAATCAGCGGTTGTGTTATCCAGGTAGGCTGTCACCTGAGCATAGATGCCAGACAAAAACCCATTTAGCAAAATGATGAGCATCATGGAAAGGGCCACCCCGCCAATACTGAGCGCCAGTCTGATTTTTTGCTGCCACAAATTTTGAATCGCAAGAAATGTCATTGAACAGCCCCTATGCCAGATTTAAGATAACTTTAGGTTAACAGCTTACTGCCCCGCGCGTAAGCGTAAAACCGCTTAGTTGTGCTCTAGGTGATTCCACTTAGAAAATCAGATGTCTTCCTCAATAGATTGCTCCAGTAAGGTAATCACATCTAACTCAGTAACTCTCTCTGTGCTCTCCGGCAGCTTGCGCCAGCGAAAATCACAGCGAGGCGCACCGGTGGCAATTGT
>CBDUOF010000338.1:0-6590 GCA_965368765.1 uncultured Anaerolineae bacterium
AAACCTTTGGCACCGTTTTCCTGTCGTCCATTAGCCAGGTAGGATCGCTCAAAGCACAGCACAGTTTGGCCGATCATTTCAGCCCACTGGTGCGGGATGCCAAACGCGTGACCCCAGAACAAATCGAGCAACTGGAAGCACAGCTTGCCACCGCTGAAATTCACAGTCTGGATGCACAGTTTGCCGCTGACGCTGGTGAACTTATCAAGGAAACCCGCATCAATGGCGATTCAATTGGAGCCGCAGTAGAAGTTGTCGCCATTAATGTGCCTGCGCTGGCAGGTGACCCGCTCTACCAGAGCTTAAAGCTGCGGTTGATGGGCAGCCTGGGCGGGCTGCACGCTGTTCAGTCCTGTGAAATTGGCGATGGCTTCGAGGTCGTGCCCCGGCGCGGCAGCGAAAACAACGACCCCATTCGCCGAAGCGGTTACCAAAGTAATTCGCACGGTGGGTTAATTGGTGGCGTTACCACAGGAATGCCCTTGGTGTGCCGGGTCGGATTTAAGCCCACTTCAACGATCGTTAAGACGCAGCAATCGGTACAGAAAAATTTGGCGGAGATAGATTTTCTGCTAGACAAAGGGCGGCACGATCCGTGTGTCGGCGTGCGTGCCGGCGTTACGCTGGAATCGCGCCTGGCAATCGAGCTAATGAACGCCGTCCTGATGCATCAGGCCCGCTTCGTAGACCCGGCGCAATTTAAACTATTCTGATTTTTGGCCGTACCTTTCGCCGTAAGTGGCCTGGTTCTGCCGGATTATTGCCATAAATCGCGCAGCAACTGAGCTTGATTTTGCAGCTGAAACGGCCCGCCACCTTCATGGTTATTGTAACGATAGACAGCCATTTCTTTGGGGCCGGCGTAATGGTTGTAGGCAGCATAAACGGTGCTCGGAGGACATATATCATCCATCAGCCCTACCGAAAACAGTGCCTGAGCATTGGCCCGGGCGGCAAAGTTGACGCCATCAAAATAGGATAAGGTGCGGAATACGGCTTCCACTTTGTCACGATGGGAAACGCAATACCGGGTGATTTCGTTGTAAGGGGATGTGTCCACAATCTCGGTGGCACGGCGGTAGTGGCACAGGAACGGCACATTGGGCATTGCCAGGGAAACGGCCGTATCCAAGCCAGCGACCGCCAAGGTAATGCCCCCACCCTGGCTGGCGCCAGTAATGGCAATCTGTTCCGCTTTGACAGCAGGGTGCTCCTTAACAGCCGCCAGCGCCCGCACCGCATCCATAAAAACCCGCCGATAATAATAGGTTTTGGGATCAAGAATCCCCTGCGTCATAAAGCCGGGCACGTGCGGTCCAGTTCCCTCAGGAGCAACATCGGCAGTTGAGCCGGGGCGATTGTGGGCCCAGCCCTGGCCACGTGTATCCATCACAAAATAGGCAAACCCGAGGCTCGGCCAAGCCAACCAATCCGAAATAAAGCTACGTCCACCGCTGTAACCCAAATATTGCACCACGCAGGGCAGCGGGCCAGTTCGATGGCGCGGCAGCAAAAACCAGCCACGCACCGCCTGCCCGCCAAATCCAACAAAGGTCACATCATACGCCTCGATGGTTTGCCAGCCTTCATCCACGGGTTCAAATTGGGCGTTGAGGGGAAATTGAGCAGTTTCAGCTAACGTTTGCTGCCAAAATACCTCAAAATCGGCAGGTTCTTCTCGCTGAGGTAAGTAATTTTGCAATTCATTTAAGGGCATGTCAAAAAAGGGCATCCTGTTCCTCCAGCTGATTTTAAGTAACCATAGCGGGAACGGCCGTCTGCGGCTACTATTTGATATGCCAATAGTACAATACGAACGGAGAAGAAAATAAAATGAAAGCCGTTATTTTTGATTTGGGCAACGTGTTGGTGAACTATGATGGGCATGACACCTTCGCCGGCATCAGCGAGCTGGTCGGCGTCTCCCTGGAAACGTTGTTGGCCTCCTTTCAACCTATCGACCACGCTTTCGGGACAGGCCAGCTTGGCGGACGTGGCCTCCATGCGCTGCTGGACAAAACCTTCGGCCTGGATGCCAGTTATGAGACATTTGCCAGTACATTTTGCCGTAACCAGCAGCGCAATGAGCCAGCCTTGGCGTTTGCCCGCGAATTGGAAGCACGGGAACAGGTAAAGGTCGGTATCATTAGCAACACAAACGAGATTCATGCCGCTTGGCTGCGATCCAACTTGCCCGAGTTGGCGGAATTTAGCAGCGTCATTTTGAGCAACGAAGTGGGCCTGCTCAAGCCTGACCCAGCCATTTACACGTTGGCTCTCTCCCAGCTAGAGATATCTGCGGATTGTGCTTTGTTCGTCGATGATTTGGCAGAAAATGTGGCGGGGGCAACGGCCGTACAGTTGTCAGGCATCACCCATACCGATTGGCAAGTCACCCGTCACGACATCGATAAGTGGCTGAAAACAGACGCTTGTTCGTAAAATTCCGCTAAATTATGAGAAATCTCCAGCAACTGTAACCTGATTATCGCCATTCCGTTATTTTTCCTTGCACGCACAGGAGAAAAATCGGTTACAATGGGCGCTACAATATTGCTACAATCAACCTTCAATCTTACTATCAATCGTCACTGCGTAGTTTCCTATGTCCTCCAAAAATGAATTAAGCTTATTGCCCTTCCACAGCCTTTGTCATCGGTGTCGGCAAGAAAGCGAACAATTTTTTGCCCGCCAAGATCACGACCCCCGATTCTGCTATGAGCTGTTTCGGCGGGCATTTGTCTATGGAAACGAGCTTGCCTGGAACTGTTTATATCAACAGTATCAAGATTTGGTTTTATCCTGGATCAAGCGACATTCGCTTTACCCCGGATTGGGCGAAGAGGCTGATTATTTTATGAACCGGGCCTATGAAAAAATGTGGCAAGGGATTCCAGCAGAGAATTTCGCCAAGTTTCCCAACCTGAAATCATTGCTGCGCTATTTGCAAATGTGCACCAATGCCGTTTTGGTAGATTTTGCTCGCTGGAAAGAACAGGCTCATCTGTGGGATCGCGCCAATCAGGCCAACCAGGAAGAAGAAGAAGAGCGCGATCCTTTTGCCACATTCGTCGGAGCGACGCCCCCTCCAGAGCGACAAATTGCGAAGCGCGAAATGCAGGAGTTGCTGTGGCAAAAGCTACAGTCACTCTGCAATAGTGAGAAAGAATATAAGGCAATTTATGGCTCCTTTGTGCTGGGCCTAAAGCCACGCGAAGTGCATGATTTATACAAGGAAGAGTTTACTGACGTGCGGGACGTCTCCAGGACGAAGGATAATTTTCTGGCAAGAGTGCGGCGCAATGAGGAATTTCGCCAATTTTTGGCGGATGCATGAAAAAATGTGAAGCGTTCGTTAATACGATCATGACTAACGATGAACGTTTGCTTTTATGCGAGGCAAATGATGAGGAGAATGAATCATGGCGCATATTGATGACAGTCTCAAGGCTGCTCTCTATCGAATTTCCTGTCCCGATAGCGCGACATTAGGCAATTTTCATTTGGGACTTTTGCCAGATAGTCAAGCAACGACACTTTCGGCACACTTGGCAGTGTGTCCACATTGTTCCCAAGAAGTGAGCCATCTAGAGGCATTTTTGGCGGAAACGGCCGTTTCGCTAGAACCTTCCACTGCAGAAAAAATAAAGGTGTGGATTGCCAAACGGTTGCCCAGCGCTGGCCAATCAAGAGACATAATGGGCACACCGGCTTTTGCAATGCGCGGCAGTGATACCGGGCCACTCATGTTTGAAGCCGGCGACGCCCAACTGTCATTAGAAGTTCAGGATGATCCAGAGCATCCCGGGCGAAAATCTGTTTTAGGTTTGGTTTTGGGCATTGAAACGGACGATGTCGAGGCAACATTACTTAAAGCCGACAACGTGATAACGGCCGTCTCTCTCGATCCCATCGGCAACTTTATTATTGCGAACCTGCCGTCTGGCAGCTATACCTTAAGGCTCGCTGGCCCAACCGTAGAAATTCAGGTATCGACTTTAGAAATTTAACGTAAGTAAGCGTCACAGTATTCTCGTTACGGCAGTTCATGTACCCTCTATGTTAAAAAATGTACCTGTCCGCCTAAATTCCGCTTCTGCCCAACCAATTCCTTCTGATCTGGTGGATACTCTGCTGCCCCTGCCCGCTGCCCAACAGTGGTCCTGGCTCGCTGAGCAGATATCTGTCCTGTCTCCCCCCACTATCGACGGTGTCGCCCATCTTCTAAAAAAACAGGCCGATCAAAACCTTCGCGTCAACCTGGAAAATAGTGAACATTTTGCCAATCTCATTCAACGGATAGGGGATCAGTGCCAGGACCCACGCTATACGGCGCTTAGTTTTCGGGCAAAAGGCAATGTGCAGGCGTTGGGCTACGGCGATCATCAAAAAGGGATGGCTTTTTATGAAGAAGCCGCCCAGATTTACCACAAGCTAGACATGGTATATGAAGCGGCACTGTGCCAAATTGGCAAGATCTGGTCTTTGGCCAGTCTGGGCCGTGCTGAAGAGGCGTTGGCCACGGGTGCCTGGGCCATCGAGGTATTAACGGCGGAGGAAGATTGGCAATCGTTGGCGACGTTGACCAGCAATATGGGTGCCATTTACGGCCGTTTGGGCAACGATCAAGACGCTCTTAAACAGTTCAACAAAGCCCGCACCCTGTATCAAAAATTAGGCGAATCTGGTAAAGCCACCCTGCCAATGATACAGATTAATCGCGCTATCGTGCTGCGCAACCTGGGTCGTTTTGCCGAATCCATCACCTCCTTGCAAAATGCCATCGACCTCTACCATGAACTCGAACAGGCAGTAGGCGTGGCTCGCGCTCAGCAAAATCTGGCGATGACCTACTTTGTGGTTGGTCGCTACAATGAAGCGCTGGCGCTGCTGGATGAAGCCCGCACGCTCTATTTGGCAGACGGCCGTCAGCGCGATGCAATGTTGGTAGAAATTTTTACCAGCGACTGCCTGCTGCAGCTGCGTCGCTTTAGCGATGTGCTGGTTAAATGTCAGGAGAGTCGCCAGCTTTTCACTGAATTGGGCACCCAGCTTGAAATGGGCCATGCCTTGCTAAACGAAGCCATCGCTTACGTCGGCCTGCAGACTTACGATGCGGCGCTTAATTCATTGGCCGAGGCACGAACCCTATTTTTGGCCGAAAAGAACGTGGTTGCCGTGGCCGATACCGATTTACAGGAAGCGGCCGTTTGGCTTTGGCAAGACAATTCTGCGGCGGCGTTGCGGCAGGCCCTGGCATGTGCCGACGTCTTTAAGGCCCATCGGCTTCCGATTGGCCAGGCCCGCGCCTATCTCATTGCCGCTAAAGCAGCCATAAAGCAAGATAAATTAGCGCAGGCAGCGGAGCTGGCACAAGCGGCGCTGCAAATTGGGGAAAAACATACGTTGCCCGCTCTGAATCATCAGGCACACTATTTGCAAGGCACGCTGGCGACGCTGCAGCATGACAATGAAACTGCCCTGGCCAAGCTGGAATTGGCTATTCAGGAGTTAGAGCAGTTATACGGCCGTCTCATGATTGAATTCCGCGCCGATTTCGTGGCCGACAAAGAGCAAATCTATGAAGACATGGTTGCCCTTTGCCTGGCGCTGCACCAACCAGAAAAAGGGTTGGAGTATTGCGAACGCGCCAAGTCCCGCGCCCTTCAGGATATGCTGGCTCACCGCCTCAATTTGCGCATTGAGGCACGCAGCCCCGACGATCAGCCCACCGTGGACAAACTCCTTGCCCTGCGCCAGGAGCGCGACCGACTTTACCGGCGCTGGGCCACCAGCGAGGAGCCCGGCCAGCGGGGCGGCGCCGATGAGGCGCTGTCCGCCCAACATCGTGTTGGCCAGGCAGTGCTCGATCTGGAAAAGCAGATCACAAATTTATGGCACAGCCTGCTCATTCGCAACGCTGATTATGCCCGTGACGCCACCCTGTGGCAGGTGCAAACAAAATCAGCCCAACCCCATCTGCCCGCGGGCTGCCTTTTGCTGGAATATTTCACAATCAAAGATCAGCTCATTCTCTTTTTAGTCACCGCCGATACGATTCAAGCGGTGCGGCTACCTAGCTCAATGCGTAAGGTACAAAATTTATTGCAGCTCTTCCGCCTCAATCTAAAAGCTGTGCCCCACAGCAACTTCCAGAAGCTGGATTTGCTGCAAAAAAATGCCCAGGGCATTTTGCACAAGCTGTACCAACTTTTGTTGGCGCCTGTCGCCGCTGAACTCAACCAGTTCGACCAGCTAATTATTGTGCCGCATGGCTCGCTGCATTACTTGCCGTTCCATGCCTTGCATGATGGGAATAGTTACCTGATTGAGAGCCACCAGGTGAGTTATCTCCCAGGCGCCAGCATGATGGCAGATGGCACAAGGGAAAGCCTGCCAAGCCAGACCACGATGGTGGCCATTGGCAACTCGTATGAGGGGAGGCTGCCCCACGCTGTAGCCGAGGCTCACGCAGTGGCTGAGCGGTGGCAAGGAGAGGTAGCAGTAGAAACGGCCGCTTCTTTAGACGTAGTTAAGCAAGCCGCCGAACGGGCCACGATATTGCACTTGGCCACGCACGGCGATTTTCG
>CBDUOF010000339.1:0-6543 GCA_965368765.1 uncultured Anaerolineae bacterium
GTTTGGGAATACACCATCGAAGATGGCTGGTGGGTTCCCGTCGCCACGGGGACAGCTAAAATCACCATTGGCGGCGGCGCAGCGATGAACGTCCACGGCAAAAATGCCTGGAAAATTGGCACCTTTGGCGACCACATCTACGAATTTGAACTCATGCTCCCCTCTGGCGAGGTTAAAACCTGCAACCGGGAGCAAAACAGCGATCTCTTTTTTGCTGCGATTGGGGGATTTGGCATGTTGGGCGTCTTTACCAGCCTCACCTTGCACCTCAAGCGGGTCTACTCCGGGCTGCTTCAGGTAGAAGCCCTAACCAGGCCCGATCTGAGCAGCACGATGCTCTGGTTTGAGGAGCATTTGCACAACTCCGATTATTTAGTTGGCTGGCTGGACGCCTACGCCAAAGGCAAGCAGCTGGGGCGAAGCGAACTGCACCGCGGCCTTTACCTGCGCCCTGGCGAAGATCCCAACCCCAGCCAAACGCTCCGTTTGGAAACCCAGCGCATTCCCCTGGAGATCATGGGGTTTTTCCCGCGCTCAGCCCTGTGGCGCTTTCAACGGCCGTTTTGGAACAATGTCGGCATGCGCTGGGTCAACTTTGCCAAATTCCGCGCTGCCCGGCTGCGAGACGGCGCAACCAGCCGCGAGCCACATGCCCATTTCCATTTTCTACTCGACTCGCTGGATTGGAAAAAACCGTTTGGCCCCGGGGGTCTCATCCAATATCAGCCCTTTATCCCTAAAGAAAATGCCGAAGCCGCCTTTCGGCAGATTCTGCAGCTCTGCCAGCAGCGTGGCTTGCCTAACTTTTTGACGGTGATGAAGCGCCACCGGCCCGATCCGTTCTGGCTGACCCATGCACTGGATGGCTACTCCCTGGCGATGGATTTTCGCATTACCCGACGTAATCGGGAACGCATGGTTAAGCTGGCGCGTGAGTTAGATGAGATTGTGTTGACTGCAAACGGCCGTTTCTATCTAGCCAAGGATAGCACCCTGCGTCCTGCGGTCACCCGAGCTTATCTGGGCGAAGAAGCGATCGCCAAATTTATGGCGCTTAAGCAACAGGTCGATCCTGAAAACAGGCTGCAAACCAACCTCTGGCGTCGCTTATTCCGTTCACCTGATTAAGCTAAATGTAGCGAATGAGTGAAAGGAAAGTCGTGAATCGCAACGATTTTTCCCATGGTACTTTTCACTTGGTCAAGGAGTAGATTCATGTCGCGCATCCCCCATTCCGTTTTTGCCCTATTGGGTCTCTTACTGCTCATCTCCCTGGTCACTCCTGCTGCCCATGCAGACACCTTCCTGCCCGTTAACCCAAGCGCCTCCACTGCGCTGCAGGATGAACCCGTCGATGAAGGGGAGCCACCAAACAGTGCAGGCAATTCCTTTTTTGAAGGTGTGGGTGCCGTGTTTGCCACGCTCGGCGTCTACGTGGTCACCATGTTCACCATGGCGATCGGCACAGAAATTATTGTGGACATCCTCAAGGGAATTTTGGGCAAACCGCTTGGGTTAAAAAGCCAACCCAATTCACGTAAAACGTTGGCAGAGTATGATATTTTTCTGCCTGGTCAGCTAGAAGACTTGGGCATCTCGGCCGAGGCCAAGCTCAAGCTGGAACACCAAATTGCGCAATTAGACAAGTTATTGGAACCTGCTTTCACAGCCGAATCCGTCGTGACTCATTTGCGCCAAAATGAATTTACGGCCGCATTTGCCGCCATCGGTCTGGAAACTATCGGTGATGACACGATCAACCAGGTGAAAGATGTTACCCAGATCGAGCTGCAGAAAATTGTGGCCCAAATCGATACGACCACGTCGCTGGGCAAGGCTGTACAAGTGGCGTTAGAGCGTGGCGATCTGCTGGAAAAAGCCAATCGCGCCATTGATAGACTGGCCCGCAAGGCAACGGCCGTTACCCCCGATCAAGTGTACCAGGCCACGGCTACCCTGGTCACCGGCGAGATTGCCAGCGGCGTCACTGCCTGGACGCGCGCCTACTTCAACAGCCTGCAAGAAGAAAGCTACGACACGGCAAAATCAGTTTACGACAATCAGCTTAAACCTCAGCTCATCTCGTTTGGCCTGCCAGAAAACATCCAGCAGCAAATTTTGGGCGAGTTCGACAAATATCTGGAAAATCTACAAACTTTCCGAGGCACGGACGTCTATCTCGAATCGCTCAATCGTTTGCTATACGAATTGGAGTTGCAGCGCAACGAAGTACGAAGCTGGATAGGAAAGCTGTGGCAGCGCCTGGTCAACAACACCAAACGGCTGCTTATTCGCACGCCCGGGATGCAGCATCCCACCCTCACGCCTGTCACCTACGACCCTCGCATTAAAATCAGCACAGACGCCGCTGCCAAGCTGCTAGACCTGGCGCGCTATGACAAAGAGCTGGAAAGCAAACGGATTCGCCGGACGCGGTTTATTGCCCTCGTGTTTGGCGTCTTCATTGCCTACACGCTGCAAATTGATTCAGCAGATCTGCTGCAAGATTTATTCCCCGCTGACGCAAATTTCTTGCACCTTACCTTGATTCCAGCTACTTCATTGATGTTTGCCTGGGTGGAAAAACTCTTTAACTTTCCCATGAGCGATTTAACCGCCGGTGTCATCCTGACAGGGTTGGCCGCTAGTGCTGGCTCTGGCTTTTGGCACGACCAGCTTTCTCGCCTGCAATCTGTCAAGAAAGGGGTAGACCAGGCTCAGGCGGCGCTTCAACCCATTATTATCCAGACGCGCTCTGAGCAATCAGACACAACCAATTGAGTGTGTATCATTACAACTATCGTACCGGCGCAGGAATGGATAATTTCATTTTTAGGCTGTTTCAGAGAAACCTGGTGCGTGATTTTCGTTCTTGTTATTGCTCACTCTGACAATAACTGGAGCGGTGCGAGTAACAGCGGCTCACATCCTTAGCGCAGGCCGTTATCCCCTCTGAACGATCTGCTGGTCTGGGGCTTGTGAATGACGTGCAAGATGTCTCCAGGGGCAAAGTCGATGTCGGCTCCGTACGGCACCGTGGCGCTGTCCAAATCTGCCTCCACAATTGCAAGGCGGATGTGATGAAAGCCCAACTCAATTTGTATTGCTCCAACAAAAGGTGGTGATCACCCTTTTTACCGGATAATCACCACCCTGTTTTTAACAAACCATTTACTTTAGCGTGAGCATGAATGCAACCAGATCATTGATTTGGGTATTGGTGAGCTCATCAGCATATGTTTGATGCATTAAGCCCTCCGTAAACCCTTCTGCGATGTGCGCATTTGGCTCTTCAATGGATTGACGTAGATATTCCTCAGCGGTTAAACCGGCAACGGCCGTTTCTGCCCGGGAGCCCACGTCCGATTGTGACGGGCCAACAATGACAACACCGGGTTCTAACGAATGGCAGGTAATACAGCCCGGTGCACTCGCTGCCCCAATGACTGATTCATTAAAAAGGCGTTCCCCATTGGCAGCATCCCCAACAGAGCTCGTTTCGCCGCCGGTCTCAGCGGCTTCATCACCGCCGCCACAAGCGGCCAAAGCAAACGAAAGCAGCAACATGATTAAAATCGTTAACGTATATTTTCGCATTTAAGCGTCCTCCAATATGTAATAAACATTTTTCACAAACAATAGGCATCTAACTCATAATAGTTAGATGCCCAACCCAACATTACCACAAATTATTGAAATCGGCTGATGTTAAATTCAGATAAGATATATAGGATTTACTAATGGCGTTGCATTAATGAAGGCAAATACGCATGCAAAAGTGAACAACAAAAGAAGCGATTCGTCTGGGCCAAATACGGCCGTTTTTCAAGCCATACGGGAACTGACTGCTCCGCCAACCCCCAACCTACTCACGCACCAGATACTTTAAATCGGCCGCCATTTCCTCTCCGGTCGTGCCAAATGGGTAAAAGAGTCGAAGCTGGCCTGCTTTATCCAGAACAGTCACAGTCGCGGTATGATCAATGAGATACCCGGATGCTGCACTGCCTTCATGCTTTTCAAAGAAGATGCCCATCGCTGTGGTCACTGCGGATAGTTCGTCTAGCGTACCGGTGAGACCAATAAACGAGTCATCAAAGTGGGCCACATAATCTTCCAATACCTCGGCCGTATCTCGTTCAGGGTCCAGCGTCACCATAATAACCTGTACATCCTCACTTCGTTTATCCAGCAGTTCCATTGCATCACGAAGTTCCACCATCGTGGCAGGACAAACGTCTGGGCAAAAGGTGTAGCCAAAGTAAAGCATGACCACTTTGCCCCTAAAATCGACCAAGCTGACAGGTTGTTCACCTGGGCCCGTGAGGGTGAAGTTGGTGACCGGTTGCGGCGATTGAAGCGCCACACCGTGCCACGCTATGGGGCCAAATAACGGCCGTATCAACAAAAACAATCCCCCAAGCCCAAACCCTATTCCCAGGCCCAACAACGCCAGCCGAAAAAGCTGCGTTTTCCAAAAAGGGACAGTCTCAGCATCCGTCTTGCCTGGATCAGTCACACTGCTCATTTTTCATCCTTCGATTATTGTTGACCTAGCTACGCCACATCCCGATTTGCCCGAATTTACCCGACGTGCTAATCCATCCATAGTGACAAATGTCATAAGGTTTTTATGACTATTGCCCTACCCACCTAGGACAACGGCCGTTTCCCTCCTGTACGATCCAATGCCGCCCCCCTGTGAAATATCTCACAGCGCATCATCTCAGCTTTTTATATGCTGGAGTCAGATAAGCAAACGGGAGCAGTGTCAACCCACAAAACAATTATTCCATTCGACTTATTTCTGAGGATTCAGACGGGAGGTAGCACATGATCATCGCCATGTTTTTAGCCCATTTGGTAGGGGACTATATTCTGCAGTGGAACAGCCTGGCTGCCTGGAAGAGCCGAGCACTTAGCGGCGTCACCGTTCACTGTCTCATTGTATTTGCCGTAACCTGGCTCTTCATTTTGCCTTTCAATGACGCCTGGTGGCCCTGGGTTGTTTTCATTGGCCTGGCTCATTTCGTGATTGATGCCGTTCAGCTCAGGGTCAACCTGCCCATTCCTGAATTGGCACGCTTCACGCTGGATCAGCTAGCGCACGGTCTCGTCATCACGGTGGCCTTAGCAAACGGTGGCTACCTGGATATAGATGCCGTACTAAAAAGCAGCTTGGCACTCTTGCAAAGCGATCTGCTCCTCATCTATTTGTTGGGTTATGCCTTTGTCACCATGCCCGCCTGGGTGTTGGTCAAGTTTACTGCCTATGGGCTGGTGCAGGGCGCCGCGCCCCAGTTCGGTGATTCCAGCAAATACCTGGGCATCCTGGAACGTTTATTGATGACAACGTTTGTCGCCATGGGGCAATATATTTTGGTTCCCGTCGTCATTCTACCCAGACTGCTAATGGAATGGCCAGATGTGGCCAATGAGGAGCGTGCGCCAGTATATTTAGCCGAATTGCTAACTAGCGTCATGCTGGCTGTGATCATCGGAATCTGGTTCCGACTCAGTTAAGCAGCCCACATTTACCGTCAATGATAGCAAATCCATGTGCCCTTTGGCCGGGCCAGGGCGAAAACAGCACGCAGACATGTTAACGCTTCAGATACAGTCAACTTACTCAGTTGGCAGAATGATCCGATATGAATTCAACGACAATGTATCAGCCGCTAGTATTAACCCGCATGGAGGGTCGAGCCATGAAAATGATCCAATTTCTAGAAGAAATCTCACTGTTTCAGGCCCTGTCCGCGCAGCAGCTCACCTCCATTAGCAAGGACGTCCGTCCGCGTCGCTACGGTCGAGGCGACATCATTTTCCGTGAAGGCGACCCAGGACAAGTGCTCTATCTAGTGCAGTCTGGGCAAGTTCGGATTTATGTGAATGGGTTAGATGGCAGTGAAACATCTGTCATTTTGTTCGGTCGGCCGGGAGATATCTTTGGAGAGTTGGCTGTTATTGATGGCCTGCCCCGTTCTGCCACAGCAATCGCCCTGGATAAAACGCTGCTGTACACCATCAGCCGCGAAAATTTTCGCCAGCATATGCAGCGGTTCCCCCAGCTGGCGCTAAACTTCATGAAGGAGCTCACCCACCGAGTGCGGTACAACACGCGGCAGATGGATAGCCTGGCAACCTTGCCCGTGTCCCAACGGTTGGCCCGAAAGCTGCTGGAGCTGGCACAGGATTACGGCCGTATCGAGGCCGACAATGTGATTATTGACATGACATTGACCCAGACCAATCTGGCCAGCCTCATCGGGGCAACGCGTGAAAGCACCAACAAGATTCTGCGCGACTTCCGCGAACGCTGCTTCATTTGGTTTGAAAACGGCCGTATCATCATTCTAGACGCCGATGCCCTACGCGCCGAAGTAACCGCATAATAAAAGCGGCTGTCATCACTTACTTCGTGACGCCAGCCGCTGCACAGAATCAAGACTGCCATTTGATAAAATGGGTCACTCTAGAATGTTTGCCCTATCCTACAAAGTTAGGGACGGGTAGCATATTAGCTATCCAAGCCGTAGCGCT
>CBDUOF010000340.1:0-6524 GCA_965368765.1 uncultured Anaerolineae bacterium
AACCGCGCCAGCGGGCTGTCTGCCTGTCGCCAATTAAACAGGGCAATGAGCCGCTCCATTTCGGCAAAGGTTGCGTCAATGGCTTGCTTACCTTCAATTTTATCAGAGGCCATCACGGTCAGGTTGATGAACGTTCCCATGAGCAAGCGCGTTTCGCTGAGCCTGGTTGGCGTATGGCTTTGATTTTGTAGCCAGCGCCCACTCAAAAAGACGGTGCCCGCCACGGCCGTTATCTGCAAAAAGTGGCGTCTGGAAAGGGTTGAGGAAGATTGGTTCAGGGTCATCAGGTTGTGTCAGCCTCCCGGCTCAGGCGTTTCCAACGGATCATTATGCTCATTGCCCTGGCCGCTTCCCTGACCATTGCCGGCGCCGTTGTGTTCATCCGGGTCGTGTGTGGCGGCAGGCGTTCCATTTTCCAGATTTTTCTGGAACTCAATGGCTTCTGCCGTTACGGTTAAATAAACATCCGGGTCCATCTGGAAAGAGTCCCGGTAGTAGCTGGGTGTTGCAGGTTCGTCGGTTGTCAGGCCATCGGCCCAAATGAGGCCAATGAGACCCACACAGACGGCGACGAAGCCGAGCAGCCCGAATCGTTTTAGGCGTTCGCGGTTTTTTTCTGCCATCGTGTCCATCCTTCTTTTAGCCAGCGTCTGGAAGCAGCAATGAAATCGACGACTGGGTCGAGCGGGCAAAGAAAATTACAAAATGGCCGATACATCACCAAGCTGGCCAAAGTAATGAGCGCCAGGAAAATCCATTGAACGGCCGTTCCCCGCAAATCGAACAGTGTAGCAAACGGTTCATAGCTGACGACGCCTGGTCGACGAAGGGCCAGGCCCAACACGATAGCTGTCAGGGCAAGCCCGCGCTGCACCCATTTCAACGTGTCGCTTAAATCGCGTGGTCGATACAGTTTGGCTTTACTGACGGCAGCCACACATTCCTGAAAGGCGCCGAAGGGGCAGAACCAGCTGCAATACGGATTTTTGGCATCGACCGTGGTGACAAAAATGATGCCACCGATAAGCAGATACCAGTACAAATTGTTGTGCCAATCTGGCCAGTAGCCGCTGAGCAGCGAAACAACCATCGTAATGGTAAGGGGTGCGGTGTAAACAAAGCCCAGAAAAACCATGCCAGCAATGAGGGTTCCCCAGCGGGCGCGTTTTTTCCAAACGCGATTGCGCCATTTGTGGGTTAAGTAACCAGAGGCAAATAGCAGCAGCAGGATGGCTTCTGGCCAGCCAAATTGAATTGGTTTGGCTTCTTCAGGGATTGAGACGTTGAGCGCCCCATCGGCAATTTGGCGCGTGGCGGTGCGTACGGCCGTTGCGACACCCTCGGCGCTAACCGTGGCCCCGGTTACGGCATCCAAATCCTGACCCAGTTGCAGGGAGTCAGTGACAGAACGGCCGTTATATCCTTCTACCAACTCGCTCCGCTGCACCAGCCGGAAAAAGCCTGGCGATTCACGTTCCGTCACAACTTGTGTGCCAATAATATTTCCTTCTGGATCAACGGCTACCAGCATATCGATAGGGCCACCATAGCCTGAAGCACTGCCCACGGCAGCATAGCCAAGCACCTTGTCATTTTCATCGACAGCCACAAAGATTTGCCCTTCCGTGCGCACCTGTACTGTGCCTGGCATCAGGTCTGGCACCAGCGGAGCAACGTCGGTGCCGCTGGCAAAGTAGCCATAGACCCAGGCCGCTACAACGATTAAAACCGTCGCAACGATAAGGGTGCGTTCGCGCTTTTGCTTTTTTTGCCGGGGGGACGGGGCTTGCTTAAGGGGGATTGTCGTGCTGGTACTCATTTAACGCTTCCGATGAAGGGTGTAGAAAGATTCCCCCCGCAGGGCCGTCTGGCAACCCTGCGGAAGGCTTAACTGTTTTTCTCAATAAAGCTTATTTGCGCCGCGTAAACCAGACAACGCCGCCAGCCAGCAGCCAAACGACAAAGCTGACCCATAAAATGGTTGCAGCACGGGGTTCAAGTTCTGCACCGCTGGCCTGGGCATTTTGGAATATGAATACGAGACCAAAGGCCCACACAAGCCAGAGAAGCCATTCAATAATTGGCCGTTTCTTAATCGAAATTGTGATATTGTCAGACATTGTTTAACCCTCCAGAACCGGTTGATTGCTGTCAATTCCGTATTCAGGTAAATCTAAATCCCACCATTCTTCAGCACTGGCCTGCGTGCCGTAGCCAAAGGCATCGTCCATACTGCGGAAGAAGCTGTCCAGGAACGGCGCCGTCGCTGAACCTGCTTTGACCCATTCATGAACCCATGCCTTGTCTTTCTTAGCGAAAGGACAAACTGCAAAGCAGATACCACAGTTGGTGCCAGCTACCTCACGCCAGTAGGCTCGACAAGTAACGGCGTTCTCGAAGTACGCTTTATGCCCTGGATTGTTCCAGCCACCCTGTGTTTCCCAGGTCGGCTCATCCATGAAGCTCAGCGACTCAGAAGGACAGGCTTCTGCACATTTCTTGCACCGCTTGCAAAATTCCATGATGCCTGCGTCAATTGGCTTGTCGACTGCGACGGGCAGATCCGTGAGCAGTTTGAAAACGCGAACCATCGGCCCAAACTCCGGGGTAATGAGGCGATTGAGGCGTGACAGCTCACCGAGTCCGGCCATCACTCCCAATGCTGGCGCGATGCCTAAAGCATTCGTGCTGGATTCACCCAGACATTGGTAGCCCAAGCCACGCAGAAATTCTTGCGTGGACGCCTGAATTGTTTCACCACGCTTGTAGGCCAACGAGGTTGTTTGGGACGCCAATGGGGTGGGGCAGCGCCGCATTGTTTCGGTGGACATCTGCACGGTGTAAACAATGGCATATTTGCAATTATTTGGAATGTAGCGGGCATCATCATCTTCAGCAGCAATTGGATCATCGGTAAAAATCATATCTTTGCCGTCGGGGTCAACGCCGTAGATGAGCTTGCGCGTGTTTTCGTTGAGCTCTATGAAGCCAACGGTAGCTGCGCCAAAGTGGCGCATGGCGGCGCGAATGATCTTTGCGGCTTCTTCCGGGGATCCTTGCCATTTGGGGACGCCTCGTTCTTCTGGCGTGTCGGCTTTTTGCGGCCCCAGGTAGGATCTGCCTACACCTACGTGGGCACTGCTCAATGCCTGATCTTTCAGGGTGTAGCCGTCCACATTGTTGAGCATACGCTCTAATTCGTTGGCGGCAGCGGCCTCATCGAGTCGGCCCACTTCGTCGTCGCCGACGTAGCCAGCCATGCCCGGCCCACGTACCGTCCCGGTGCGCTCGTTGTAACGCTGCATGACGTCCCAATCAACCTCGGTGGTTGGTTCATCGACGACTTTGACCCACCACGGCCGTTTGGGACGACCAGCGGGATCAGTGAAGGGGCTTGCCTGGAAGCTGGCGGGGGCGGCTGCCGCTGATTTGGTTACAGTGGCAACGGCCGTTGCGCCAGCACCTAGCCCGGCTACCTTGAGAAAGTCACGCCGGTTGAGTGTCAAATTTTTGGCCATTACTCATCCTCCTAAAAAATGTTTATTCCAGAGGGCTCTCTGGGATGCAATGTCAAAACGGCAATCGTTTTGACGCAACAATAAGTTTGAAGTGAAAGGGAGAAGTCTCTTCCTAATCCCGTAAGACGAGTTTACTGGAGGACGGTGTGGGGAGGTATCGGGAAAATGATGGTTCTTTGTGGTGGTTTTCCTGACAGGCTCACTTCTGCGGATTCGCTCAGACAGGATTTGCATGATTTAGCGCGGGGTTTGTTGGGCCTGCGCATAATTGGCCAAACGCTTACTTACTCTTCTTGTAGCTGTCCAAAATTCCCGCGCGAACAGCGAACTTAATGAGGTCTGAGCGCCGCTCCAGGCCCAGCTTTTCCATAGCGCGGTGGCGGTAGGTGTCTGCAGTCTTAGGGCTGATAATCAGTTGGTCACCAATTTCGCGACTGCTGTAGCCCATCGCCGCCAACTGAAGCACTTCCTGTTCGCGTTCGGAAAGGGTTTCAAACTGATCATGTTCTGTTTCTTTGTGAGTGATGGTTTCCATCAGGGCCGTGGCCGCTTTGGGATGGAGGTAGCGTTCGCCGGTGAGCACAACACGGATGGCGTGCAGCAAGCTGTTGTGGGTGGAAGATTTGGGGATGTAGCCATCGCATCCGGCTTCAATAGCGGGCCGGACAAACTCGGGGCGACTGTACATGGAGAGGACGATAATGCGGCTGGTTTGGTTTTCCTGACGAATGGCGCGAATCGCATCCAGGCCGCTCATGTCGGGCAGCCCCAGGTCCATGATGATGACATCGGGCAGCCAGGTGCGGGCGGCCTGAATGCCATCTGAGCCAGTGCCGACATCGGCAACAACCTTGATGTCTGGCTCACTTTCCAGCAAAGCGCGCAGGCCATCACGCAGCACTTTGTGATCATCGACGAGCACGATGGTAATGGTTGAGTTATTCATGCGGAGAACTCTTTTAGTAACGGAATACGAACGAGCAGCGTCGTCCCTGCGCCCGGGGCGGACTCTATTGTTAAGGTGCCGCCCGCCATTGCCGTGCGTTCGCGCATGCTGATCAAGCCAAGGTGACGCTGTTCTGAAACGGCCGTTGCCACATGTGGATCAAAGCCGTGGCCATCATCTTGAATGCGCATCACAATAACCTCGTTTTCCTGGGTCAGCCTGACCTGCACCGAACTCGCCTCAGCATGCCGAACGACGTTGGTTAATGCTTCCTGGGCAATGCGGTACAGGGTGACTTCAATACCCTGTGGCAGCGTGTGGTTGGGAATATCGGCCCGGAAATCTGCCGTGATTGAAGATTCTGCCATCATCTCGTCCACCAAGATATTTAGCGTGACGGTCAAGCCAAAATCTTCCAGGGCGGCGGGCCGCAGCCGGTAAGAGAGCTCGCGCACCTGTTCAATCGTTTCGGAGACCACGTCCAATAGTGATTGCAGCTTGTTTTGCATGGGCGCGGTCGGACACTCTTTTTCCAATGTTTTGATCCGCACCAGCAAGGTCGTCAGCATCTGTCCGGCGCCGTCGTGGAGCTCTCTGGCCAGCCGGCTGCGTTCCTCTTCTTGTGCTTCTACCAGGGATTCCAACAAGAGCTGCCGGGCATGCTCTTTTTCCGTTAGCTTGAGACGCAGCCAGGCGTTGGCTACGATTTCAGAGATTTGCGGACCAATCGTGCTCAGTATTTCTACATCATCAGGTGCGGCGGGATGCTCAGGGCGGCAGAGGAGGTTCAAAACGCCATACCGTTGGCCCCGGGCTTCAATAGGAATGGTGAGATGTTGAGCCGACGTGCTGCCGTTGGGCGCGGGCAGCCGATTGCAAGGGCGAAGCTGTGCGGGGGATGAGAGACGGCCGTTTACCAGATCATGTTGGCACTGACAGCGGGCCTGTCGTCCTTCGTGCAGCAATATTTCTTCAAGCTCGGGAGACACGCCGTACCAGCTGGCCAAATGGTACACATTTCGCTCGGGATCAAGTAAATAAACCCAGCCTGTCTCTAACTTCATGACCTGGACGATATTTTCTAAAATGGCGTAAAGTACGTCATGAATCTCGTTTTCGCGTTCAGCGGCGACCATAATGCGGTTGGTGGCGGCCAGGCGTCGGTTGGTGTGCGCAAGATCCGTCTGCATATCGAGCAAATGGTCGGTCATGGTGTTGATAGCCAGCGCAACTTCGCCAATCTCATCCTTGGCCCAGACGGTGGCGCGGGCATTGAGGTTGCCCTGAGACACTTCTATTGCCATATCGCGCAGATCGACTAACGGCCGTGTCAGGACAAAGGTAAGAAAGGAGGCAATGACCAGGGACCCGGCAGCAGCCAAAATGGTGATCAGGATTACGCTGCGATTGCCGGCACGCATTGCAGCTTCAACTCGCACATCCGTCAGCAGGTAGCTGAGCCAATCAGCCAGACCGCTCGTGACCCAATAGTTAATCGTTAGCCCAACGGTGAGAACGGTCATCACAATGATGCCGGTGATTTTGAAGCGTACCGGGACGGAGATGAGGGCGTTGTATAACCAAACGGGAATACGTTGCAATGAGTGAAGTTTCAAGAGTTTAGACCACGAACAGGCCGAATCGGCGTACCAAATTGATGGGCAAAGAATGCCTCATTCTAATCTTGATAGACAACGAGCACGATTCCCAGCTCTTCTTCCAGCGCCTGTACTTCTTTTAGGTGATCGTCTGACATCTGGGCAAACGAAAGGCCCTGCTCGAAGGCCATAATGTGCTTACCAGTTTTGTCTTCTAACTCCCGAATTTTGGCAACGGCCGTTTGATCCAGATGGGCAATTTTTAATTGTTGCATCAAAATATTCTCCTTTTCTCATATTGAGGTTATTGAGGTTCAAACCTTCTCTAGTTTAGACTGGAACGTTTAAGAGGGCTAGATGAGCTATGTCATCATTTCTACAGCCGAATGAACCAACTCTTTGACAGGGATACGGCCGTGTGCTAGAATTCTCGAACGGTAATTTACGGAACGCCCCCGTCGT
>CBDUOF010000341.1:0-6486 GCA_965368765.1 uncultured Anaerolineae bacterium
GCCTAGTTCACGCGCCAGTGCTGTCATGGGCAGGATGCCTTTGGTGTGGCGCGCCGTGCCATCTAGCGAAAGCTCGCCAAGAAAGAAGCCGTCGGCCAATTTTTCTGACCAGATTTGCTGCGTTGCGGCTAAAACACCTATTGCAATTGGCAGATCATAGGCCGGGCCTTCCTTACGCAGATCGGCCGGGGCCAGGTTGACCGTGATGCGTTTGTTGCCCGGAAAGGTAAAACCGCTGTTCTTGATGGCACTGTGGACGCGGTCACGACTCTCGCGAACGGCCGCATCTGGCAAGCCCACTAAATTAAAGGCTGGTGCCCCTCGAATGATATCAACTTCGACTTCAACAATTTCGGCTTCCAACCCAACAATGGCACAGCTAAAAACTTTGGCCAGCATGGCACATCCTTATTTTGGTGTAATCGATAATGCAATTCATCTCGCTTCTGGTGAACAAATTATAGCAACAGTTTTTCGAGTATGCGATCTCGATGACTAACGAATAGAGCCATTCTTTACAACTTCTTGATACAGTCAGCTCATTTCTTGCCATTTCCTAGACTAGAATATGGCTACACTAAGAACCATGGACTTTGTTCGCTAACCTGCTACAAGCGTGAGGTCAATGAGATGCAACATCCAGCACAATGCATACCCATTTTTGCTCATTCTAATCGGTGGCGCCATGCCCTGACAATAATGTTGGGTAACGTATTTCAGGTAGCGCTGATGCTCATGAACATTTTACTGATCATATAAAGGCTCGGCTTCGCGGCTGTTTAGCTGTGGCATCAGGCAAACCGACAGGCTGCCAGGGAAGAATAGTGGCAAGATAATGAAGCTTCTGGCTGGCGCGGATATTAAGGTACAAGATTGAACAACAAGCGACTATAATTGGTGCGATGGTTGACAACACTAAAGTCCTAATTATTGATGATGAAAATGCGATTCGTCGTTTTTTGCGTACATCGCTGACCGCACATGGTTATACAGTTTATGTGGCCCATACCGGGGAAGATGGGCTTATTCAAGCTGTCAACGTGTCGCCCGACCTGATTATCTTGGATATAGGTTTGCCGGGTATCAGTGGCATTGAGGTCACGCGACGTATTCGCGAGTGGGCTGACACGCCAATTATCGTTCTGTCAGTGCAAAACCAGGATAGCGACAAGATTGCGGCGTTGGATGCAGGGGCTGACGATTATCTGACGAAGCCTTTTAGCGTGGGGGAGCTAACTGCACGGCTGCGGGTGGCCATGCGCCATAGGCGCAAAGAGGAACCAGAACCGATCTTTCGAGTAGGTGAACTGCACGTGGATTTGGCGACTCGGCTCGTCTATTGCCGGGGAGAAGAGGTGCAGTTAACGCCAACTGAATACGATTTGCTGAAGGTTTTTGTGCAATATTCAGGACGCGTTTTGACCCATCAGCAATTGCTCCGCGAGGTGCGTGGAGCCGGCTACCAGACAGAAACGCATCTTTTGCGCGTGCACGTGAGTAACTTGCGTCACAAAATCGAGGTCGATCCAACCAATCCTCAATATATTCTTACGGAGCCGGGCGTTGGCTACCGTCTGGCGATGGATGCCTAGCTTTCCTGGGTAATAGGTAGCGCCAGGCTGAAGCTGGCACCGCCTCCGTCACGATTTTCCGCCCAGATACGGCCGTTGTGCGCCTCTACAATCCCCTTTGCAATTGATAACCCCAGTCCTGTTCCACTGACCCCATCTGAATTGACCCGGAAAAAGCGGTCAAATACATACGCCAGTTTTTCTTCGGGCAAGCCTGGCCCGCGATCCTTCACAGTGATAACAACCTCGTCACCCGCTTGCCGCGCCTCAATGGTGATGGCGACCGCTGATGGCGTGTACTTCAACGCATTGTCCAGCAAGTTGACCAGTACCTGCACCAGCAGTGTAAAATCAATGTCGATGAGGGGCAGTCCTTCCGGTAGCTCGACGTGCAGGGTGCGCCCGCGCAGGCGGTTGGGCATTTGCGCCAGCGTTGCCCCTACCAAATCTTCCACAAGCGACGGCTGGCACACAACCTTGAGCGCACCCGATTCCAGTCGGGTCATGTCCAGCAGATTGCCCACCAATCGATTGAGCCGCCGCGCTTCATCCCAGGCCGTCGCCACCATTTCGAGGCGGGCGTCTTTGCTGAGCAGGTCATCATCATCGTGCAAGCTGCTGAGAACGCCAGTGATGGTTGCCAACGGCGTGCGCAAATCGTGGGAAATGGCGTTGAGTAGGGCGGTTTGCAGCTTTTCTGTTTCAGAGAATATGTGTGCCTGCTGCGCCTGTTCAGATAAAATGGCGCGTTCCAACGCCAGCGCCACCTGGCTGGCAAAGGAGAGCAGCAGTCGACGCTGTTCTCCCGTAAGTGGCGAGTCACTTTGCCCAAATTTTACTGCCAACACGCCGATTCGCTGTCCGGAACTGTAAAGTGGCAAGTAGGTACCCGCCACGCTGCTTAGGGTATCGGTATAGTGGCCAGCCGCCTGATTGTGTCGTAAGACCCAGTTAGCCACCGCCAGGCTATCTTTTTCCAACTCAAACTCGGCTGTTTTTGCCTGGAGTTTGAGTCCGGTCTTCTTGCTTTGGGGTAAGAAAAGGGCAGCGGGGTTGCCGAGGGTATCTTGCATGTGGTTAACGGCCGTTTGGGCAATTGCATTCATATCGGTCACCACTGCCAGCTTTTGGCTTAATTCGTAGAGGGCGGCCGTTTGCTGTTCGCGGCGGTTGGCGGCAATCTCTTGCACCCGGGAGTGAGCAGTGAGTGCACTGATCACCAATCCCACCGCCAGCAGTCCGGCAAACGTTAGCAGATATTCAGCATCATCTACCGCGAAAGCGTAGTAGGGAGGCACAAAGGTGATGTCGAAAACAAGGACGCTAAGGAGTGAAGCGAGGATCGCTGGGGCACGGCTGAGCCATACCGCTGCTAAAATGACGGCGACCAAATAGGGCATGACCAAATTGGTCGGATTGATATACGGCCGTAACGGCAGCCCGATCAATGTTGCGGCAACTACCAGGCCAACGCTCTTTCCGTATGCCCCCCAGTTGATGCTTGCCGAGTGGGGCCTGTCAGCCGCTCCCTTTTTTGGTGCGGCTACCGGGGAGCCACCAATGACGTACACATCCAAACCATGACTCTGGCGCACAATTTGGTCAATGAGGGAGCCGCCTAGAAGTAGCTCGCGCCAGTGTGGGCGCAGCGATTTTCCAGCGACAATGCGGGTGACGTTGCGATTAAGTGCATAATTTACCAGCGTGTTGGCGACAGAACGGCCGTTTAACCGTACCGATTCGGCTCCCAACGTTTCTGCCAGTTGCAGCGTCTGCGTTACCCGATCCCGGTCCTTTTGGGTCATCTTCATGTGGTTCGGCGTTTCCACATAGGCAGCGATCCACTCCGCATTGAGCCGCATGGCCAACCGTCGGGTTGTGCGCACCAGCCGTTCGCTTAGCGGGCTGCTGCTGATACACACCAGCAACCTTTCGCCGGCTGGCCACGGACCGGCAATTGCATGGCTTTGCATGTAGGCCTGCATTTGGGCGTCAATACGATCTGCTGCACGGCGCAGAGCGATCTCGCGCAATGCCGTCAGGTTGCCCTGTCGAAAGAACTTCTGCATGGCGGCACTTTCCAATCGAGGCAGGTGCACTTTGCCAGCCTCCAGCCGCACCAGCAGTTCGTTGACGGGCAAATCAATTAGCTCGATCTCGTCTGATTTATCTAAAATGCTGTCTGGAATGGTTGCACGTACCGTCAGGCCGGTAATACGCGCTACCACATCGTTCAGACTTTCAAGATGCTGCACGTTGACGGTGGTATATACATCGATGCCTACGTTGAGCAGTTCCTGCACGTCCTGGTAGCGATAGGCATGACGCATACCGGGGGCGTTGGTATGGGCCAGGTCATCTACCAGGACTACTTGAGGTTGTCGCGCCAAAATGGCGTCGGTGTCCATCTCAACCTGTACGCTGTCATGTGCAGGGAAAGAAAGGTAGGGAATCGTTTCCAGATTGGTGAGAAGGGCGTTGGCTTCGGAACGGCCGTGTGTATCAGCAAAGCCAACGACCACATCGACCCCTTCGCTTTGGCGAAGCTGGGCTGCTTCCAACATGGCAAAGGTTTTGCCCACGCCAGCGGCATAGCCCAGATAGATTTTCAGCTTGCCTGGCATTGGCCCATTTTCTGGCAGCGAGGCGGGTGATTGAACGTCAGCAGTCATAGGTATCCAAGGTTAAATGTAATTCCGCGTATTGTACGGCAGAAACGGCCGTTCCTCGTTATCTTGACACTTTCTTGACGTCCCAACAAGTTATCTAAACCCTTTCTTGACCCAAAATAGCGTATGGTTGAGCGTAACAAAAGCACCCGTTATGGGTGTTTTTTCACGAAATTCTGCTTAAACAAAAAAAGGTGGTTTTACTTAACAATGGCGATTGATTTACCTGATATTAAACGAGTTCTGATTGGGAAACCATTTCCCACTAGTCAAGAGATTAATGAACGGCTAGACAAGGTTCGTGCGCTAGCCGTTTTTGCGTCTGACCCTATCAGTAGCAATGCTTACGCAACTGAAGCGATCATGAGCGTTATTATTGTGCTGGGTAGTGGTGCCTTGCGGCTTACTTTGCCCCTGGCAATGGGCGTGGCGGCGCTGGTGCTGATGGTGATCTTCAGCTATATCCAGACAATCTTGCATTACCCGGACGGCGGCGGTGCCTACACTGTGGCCAAAGATAATCTTGGCCAACTACCCTCTTTGTTAGCAGGCGGGGCCTTGCTCACTGACTATATCCTGACAGTGTCAGTTTCTGTATCCGCTGGCGTGCGGGCCTTGACTTCGGCCTTGCCCGCGGCGTTTGAATACCGGGTGGGGATTGCCTTGCTTGCGATAGCGTTAATTACCTGGATTAACCTGCGCGGCGTGCGGGAAAGTGGCACGGTATTTGCCTTTCCTACCTATGCGTTTGTGGGGGGAGTATTGCTGACTGTTGGCCTGGGCCTTATGCGTTATGTTGGACTTTTTGGGTTGGCACCATTGCCTTCTTTTGAGGAAAGTGTACCCGCGACCAGCTCGCTAATAGGCTTTGCCTACATCTGGCTGCTACTACGAGCCTTTGCCGGTGGCTGTACGGCGCTTACCGGCATCGAAGCAATTAGCAATGGTGTCAAGGCGTTTAAACAGCCCGAATCGCACAACGCTGTTAAGACCATGGTGGCAATGGGTGCCATTGCCATGTCGCTGTTTGTGGGCATTACGTTCCTTTCCACAAGAATGCATTTGGTCCCTATGGAACATGGTGAGAGCATCTTGTCACAAATGACGCGGCAGATTACGGGTGGCGGCTTGCTGTACTACTGGGTGCAGATTTTCACCGCACTGATCTTGTTTTTGGCAGCCAATACAGGCTACCAGGATTTCCCACGCCTCAGCTCTTTCCTGGCCAAGGATGGCTTTTTACCGCGGTGGATGCAGAATCGGGGGGATCGGCTGGTTTTTAGTTCGGGCATTGTGGTGCTTGCCGTTATTTCTTCAATTATTGTGATGATTTTTCAGGCGGATGAGATTGCGATGCTGCCGCTTTATGCGCTGGGTGTGATGTTGAGCTTTACCTTGTCTCAGGCAGGCATGTCGCGCCTGATGAGCAAGGTGGGGCGGCTACAGCCAGGTGAAACAACCCACACTGCCAATACACAAATCCACTTTGAACGTGCCTGGCGTTGGAAGAAAGCGCTGAATGTAGTGGGATCTATCACGACCGGTATTGTATTTGTTATCTTGCTTGCGACGAAGTTTGTAGACGGAGCCTGGATCGTTGCCCTGGCCATTCCCGGGTTGGTCTTTCTGTTTAACATGATACATCAGCAATACCAAAAGGTAGCGGTCACCCTTAGTACGGAGGATTTTACGGAGGCGGAGCTGGTGGATGTGGCTAACATAGCTATTGTGCCAATTGCTGATGTGCATCGCGGCACGCTGCGGGCGTTGCAATATGCCAAGTTAATTGCCACAGATGTGCGGGCAGTTTGTGTCGCCACAACGCCTGCCATGCATGAACGCATCGTGCGGCGCTGGGCGCGATTCCCCAACCTGACGGAGGGAATTGAGCTGGTGATTATTGATTATGATTATCGAGATATTTTGAAACCGTTGGTGGATTATGTGGATCGGGTGAACCGACTCGAGTTTGACGAGCAGCTGGTGACGATTGTGATTCCTGAATTTGTGCCGGAGGAAAGTGTAGCCCATGTGCTGCATAATCAGACGGCAAATATCTTGCGCCGTGAGTTGCGCAATCGGGAAGACGTCATTGTGATTGATGTACCGTACCGCATTCCGGCGGTGGTAGAAGAGAAATTTGAGAAACGGCCGTCTCCCACCCAATCGACTGCTGCTTAACATAGTTGCCAGACAGCCGTTCGTTTCATTGAAGCCGATTCCAGTGAATTATCAGTATGACGGCC
>CBDUOF010000342.1:0-6436 GCA_965368765.1 uncultured Anaerolineae bacterium
GCTGACTGGCCCAGCGAATACTTAATAGTGTTGTCATTCAGATGGTAAGGTTTTAATGTGAACGGCCGTTTACACGATCCGCAGAGACGGCAATTCAGGAATTGGTCAATTTTTTGGCGCATTTAGGAAAGCTGGCTCACTGGCTGGATACAAATAGCGTGGCCAAAGAAAAAGTATAGGTCATGTTTGGTCCCGCTATTCTTTAAGGGGAAATGAGTGAGTAATTGGGATACTAAAACTGCTGAATGGTATGCAGAAAAATATGGTGAATACGCCACAAACAGACTTGGCATAGACGCATTAAAGCTACCGTCTGATAGCACAGTTATTGATATTGGCTGCGGCACGGGAGCTGCATTGCGGCATGCCTCTGGTCAAGTTACCAAGGGAACTTTGATCGGCATCGATCCGGTTCCTCGGATGATAGAGATTGCGCAAGAAAAGACGGCCAGGCACTCGGCCGCTGATCGAATTGTCTACCACCAGGGCGGCGCTGAAAAACTACCCGTTGAGGATGATACTGCTGACGTTGTACTTGCCTTTGATTCGTATGATCATTGGCAAGATCAGCTTAAAGGCTTGCAAGAAGTTCATAGAGTTCTCAAAACAAACGGCCGTTTTGTGGTTGTAAAAGACGGTGGCTTGCCAAATAAAACTGATGCAAAAAAGGCGTTCCTGGCTGGGCTGAAAGACGCGGGCTTCACGGTAAAAAGTGAGAGAACGATTGAGGATGGAGAAGTGACCTTCACGCTGTGGGAGTGTGCAGCAGGTCGCTAACCGTCACTTGTGCTGCCATCAGAAAACACTGCACGCCGCCATTTTCTCACTGCGCACTAAACTTAAGGGCTGCCACCTTCACGCTGTTCCCATGATCTCATTGTTCATTTGAAGGTGGTCGTGCGGGAAACAAAAACCAGTTGGCCGTCGGGAGTCCCGCAAATGAATACGGTCATAAAGCGCTGGGTACGGTAAAATTCGTTGTCAGCCTCCAGCAAAATGCAAGTACCGTTGGCGCGGGATTCGGCACCCATGTTAAAGTTGCGGGAGTACCAATTGTAAACGGCCGTAAACCCATCTTGCGTGCGAAAGGTGTCATCCCAGCGATAGGTACGGGGCAGGCTACTGTAGTTGCTATGGGCCGAAACGGGTGTGGAGCCGGGATATTGCGCTTGCTGCCGATCTCGGTTGATCAATGCCAACAGGCCAAAGGCAAGGCTGAAAAAGAGCAGAATTAGCAGCAAGCCACAGCCAGTTAACAGACGCTGGTTATACACTTTTTGAGCAGAATCAGGTTTGACCATTGTCATGACAAAAAACCTTACGATTTCAGCGTTGTTAACGATACCGACGTTGGCGGGGAACGGCCGTTTCCAGCTCACGGTAGGCATTCAACTTAGTGACGGACAGCGATTTTGGGCTGATTGTATCGATGCATCTGCCGCTTCGCGAACGGGGGAAACGGCCGTTTTCGATCTTTCACAAGCACGATCCGTTGTGCAACAAGTCGTACAGCCGCTTTGGCAAGGTCAGCCCGCTAAGGCGTTCCGTCCACTGGCCCAGCTGTTAACGGGGGCTACCGAGTCATTCACTTACCAGCGTACCCACCTGGCCACGCCCCAGACAGCGCCCGGCGGGCTGTCGCGGCGGAGCCTCATCACAGGCTTTATGGCGGAGGAAGCACAATTACCAGAACCTCAGCAGGAAGCGGTAACGATTGAACGGCCGTTACACCCGGCCCTGCAATACGGGCTGACCACCGCCTTATTTCAAGCCGCTGCCTCAATCAATCGGTTGACGATGGCTGAGTTGATTGTGGCTGAGTATGGTTTGCCCAAGGTAGATACGGCCGTTCCCCTGCTTATTCCCCTCAACGACGGCAGCATCCAGACTGCTCAACCAATATTAACCAGCCACGTGGCGGCACTTGGTTATACCACAAGCAAACACAACCACAAGGCAACGTTAGGCGCTAATGCGGCACGTCTGCAGCAGCATATTCGGCAGGTGGCAGCGTGGCTGCCCACGCTCAATGACGTCTTCAATCCGGTGCTGCAGCTCAATTTGAACGGTGGCTTTGGCACCTTGTTTGAGAACAACATTGGTAAAATTCTTGGAGCACTATATGGTCTGGAGCGAGCCGCCCAGCCATACAGGCTGCAGGTTCAAAATCCGGTCTGGCTAGAAAGCCGCGACGCCCAGCGCGACTATCTGAAGCAGCTAAAAAACTATCTCGCCCTGCGCCAAATGAAGCTTCAGCTGGTGGCCGATGCCTGGGTCGATTCTGTAGACGATGTAAAACTGCTAAGCGATCCAGAACTTTGCCATATGGTGCATATTGACCTACCCCGGTTGGGAAATCTGGAGTGGGGAATTACGGCCGTCCTGCATGCCCTTGCCCATAAACAGCAGGTCCTTCTCTCTGGCGAAAATGCGCCGCTAACCAGCCACATTGGGCTTGCCACCCGGCCTACGTTGCTCAGCGGGTCGCCTCAGCTGCACTACAACACAATGCAGCAACTTTTGCCTGCATGATGATTTAGTCCTGCATCCTCTTGACGGCAGCATGCCTCCCCGCTATACTTTTTGAACCGTATTACAGAACACAGTTTCATAATATGCAACATCTCGACTCATGGAACCTACAGCTAACAATCTCGCCGCACCCATTCAATCCCTGCAACGCGCCGTTGCTATTTTGCGCAGCTTCACCGAAGCAGAGCCAGAATTGGGCGTTTTAGAGCTAAGCCGCCGCCTCGACCTGCACAAAAGCACCGTTTCTCGCATGATTGCCACGCTGCAATCTGAAGGGCTTATTGACCAAAATCTGGAAACGGGCAAATATCGGTTGGGCGTAGGACTGGTTAGTCTGGCTGGCGTGGCATTGGGGCGGCTAAATGCCCGCGCGGCGGCCCAACCGCACCTAGCTAATCTGGTAACAATTTCACAGGAAACCGTGAATGTCACCGTGCTGGATGGCAAAGAATGTGTCAATATTGATCGGGCCGCCAGCCCGCAACCCATTCAATATATCGGCTGGATTGGCCGTCGCTCACCGCTGCACTGCACGGCCAGCGGCAAGATCATTTTGGCCCACATGACACCTCAAGAGCGTACGGCCGTTTTGCCCACCCCATTAAAGCAGCATACGCCACAGACCATCACCGATTTAGCGCAGCTGACGTCACAGCTCAACCAAATTTGCCAACAGCGGTATGCCATTGTGCACGAAGAGTACGAAACCGGCTTTAGCTCCATGGCCGCACCGCTTTACAACCACCAGGGGGCACTCTCAGCTACGGTCTCCATTTCTGGCCCCAGCTACCGCCTCAATGATGCTATTTTTGCCGAACATTTGCCTGCGCTCATGGCGACCTGCCAAGCGATCTCAGCCGAGATGGGCTTTTTACCAGATTGAAGCTGCAAATAAGATAAAAGGAGAACTATCGCATCATGGAAAGCGTCGTTCAATTATCCCCCACAGACATCCTGCCTGAACGGCCGTTTACCCACCCCAAGCAGATCGCTGGCGATCGCATGACGCTTTGCTACATGGCCCGCCAACTTTGCCTCACGCTGGAAAATCCCCACCTCCTTCCGAGCATGCCGCAAACGATATTGTTCAACGTGCCTGGGCAAAACAGCTGGCTGCATCGTCAGGTGCTGGCTAACCCACACCATTTTCAGCAACCCAATCCGATTCTGGTAGTTGGTTTTTTTGGCCAGAGCCGCTCCCAAGCCAACATTGAATTGGCTCAGGCGTTTGACACCACGTTGATGCAAGAGATTCCGCAGCACGATGGGCTGATTAGCTACTGCACGATGTTGCTTAAAGACGGCAATTACGCCAATCTGGTCCTGTTCACCCAAGCGGAAGCCCAGATGGCCTGGAGCCGCAGTGAAGCCCATGCTAAAGCCGTCTATGAATTGTCACCTGGTTACTATCACTCGATTCGGATTTATAACGGCCGTCTGCCCCGGGGCATTAGTGAGGGTGACCAGCTCCAACTTCAGAAAGCGCGCTACTTCGACTACGACCACAGCCCAATGTGGCGCGGTGTTCGTACGCTGGAATAGTCAAGCAGCATGGAAATAGACGTTTCTCGTTGACATTTCTGCCTATTTTCTGACAAAAAATGATCCAACCTATCTACCTCACAACTTGCCTCGCCGAGAATACCGAACCGCTTTGTCAAAAACTGACCACATTTTTAGAAGCTGAGCTTGGTCGGCCGGTTGCGTTTAAAAACGACATTTCCTGGGCAGATCGCGCCCACTGGCTAGCCACAGGCCGTATTCAAATAGGCTGGATTTGTGGCTTGCTTTTTATGCGTCTGCGCAAAACGCAAGATGCGCCGCTCCGCCTGTTGGCAGCGCCGGTGATGCGCGGCACAAATTACGCCAACCGCCCCGTTTACTTTTCCCACATTGTGGTTCGGCAGGACAGTCCCTGCCAAAACTTTGCCGATTTACGCGATGTTCGCTGGGGCTACAACGAACCCGGCTCCTTTTCTGGCTATGCCATTGTGCGCCATCACTTGGCATCAATCGGTGAATCAGACCGCTATTTTGGAGAATGGATAGAAAGTGGCTCTCATCTCAATTCGTTACGGCTGTTGCTAGACGGCCGTATCCAGGCCGCAGCCATCGACAGCACCATGCTCGACTACTGGCAGCAAAAAGAGCCAGCGCAAGCAAAAAAGATTCGGGTCATTGGCAGACTCGGCCCTAATCCCAGCCCCCCGCTGGTCGTCTTCAGCCACGTGCCCGCCAGCCTACAGCACAACCTCCGTCAGCTGCTGCTTACTCTGGATCAGACTCGCAGGGGACGAGCAATTTTGGCCGCGAGCAACGTCGCCAGGTTTACGGCCGTTTCCGAGCAAAGCTATCAATCTCTATACGAAATTTCTCAAATCTAATTGGATGACGGGATGATGAGCTGCTGCCCCGGCGAGATGTTGTTACCAACCAGGCCATTGGCCGACTTGACCGCGTCCACCGTAGAACCGTAGCGGCGGGCAATCGAGTAAAGCGTATCCCCCCGCTGCACGATGTGGATCGTCACACTGGGTGTGGCAGTTGCCTGCGGAGTAAAAAGCGACTGAAGCCCAGCCTCGGCCTCTGTCCCACCTGGGACGAGTGCCAGTGCTTGTTCGAATTGTTCAGCCGCACCGCCTACATCGCCCACACCCGCCAGCTGGTAACCAAAATTTACCCGTGCCGCATAGAGCTTTTCTACCATCTCGGGCGTGCCGGGTACCTCCTGCCGAATTTCCTGAATCAAGCTGATAACGGTTGGCCAATCCTCAGCCTGCCAGGGCGCATCCAGTTGAGCAATCAGTCCGCTGACGTCTGGCGCGGGCGTCATGGTTGGCGTGGCTGTCGGGGCAACCGACGTTGCCACAGGTGAAACGGGCGTAGGGCTAGCAGCTGCTGGCAGTTGAGCAACTGCTGCCCCCCTAGCGTATGGGGATGTGAATAGCTGTAAATCCAGTGTGAGCACATCACGAAAGCCTTCTGCTCCCTGGGTAACCAAAAGATTCTGCAGATTAATGCTGGGAACGGCCGTCTCTTCAATGCCGCTTACAAATCCATTCAGCTGCGTAATGTCCCCTTCCACTACCAAATGAAAATGACGCGTATCATAGACAGGCTTTTCACCGTTTATTGGAACAGCTTGCGGCACGGCCCGCGCCTGCAAATCCACAATCGACACGCCAAACGCAGCAGCGCTGTCATACAGACCATCTAAAAATGCAGCAGCCTCTGTTTCTGTTAAAAATTGATTGACCGATTGGTCAAAATTGGCCTGTGCCGCCGTGATCTGCTGGCGAATCTGGCCAGCACCAGCTTGCTGCTGTTGCGACCGTTCAGCGTAGGCCGCTTCCACCGCTTCAGACTGGGTTACCAGGGCGGCCCGCAGCTGCCAGCGCGGCAAGACGGTGCGTACGGTGAAAAAGAGATACCCCAAAAGCAGCAGCACGATGATCGCTATCGGCAGCACAGCAAGCAGGTTTTCCCGCAAATAGTTTAGAATGTCGTCCAGGTCAAAATTCATTGAGAGCCTGCCGGTTTCAACGTGACAACAATAACAAATTCAACCGTCTCGGCCTGTAAAAAAGCCGTTTTTGCGGCTGGGAAAGTTCGAAGCGCAACGGCCGTTTCACCACCGTTGTTTTCATCTAAACGACTCGTTACTGGGTCAACTTGGATGGTCACGGGCAACGTCTGGCGACAAAAATCGGCCCAGCCCAGCGTGATTTCCCCTTCATGTAAGCCTACAGCCAGCCCACTAATATCGGCCGTTACGGTTAAAGAGGTTGGGGTGGTGCCCGTAATCAAATCGGTGCTTAGCCAGGCGGTTTCCGTCGTTACTATCCAATCCAGTGGCTCCGTTCCCTCAATTTGCACCGTCTGCGAAGCGGGATTGCTGCCACCC
>CBDUOF010000343.1:0-6429 GCA_965368765.1 uncultured Anaerolineae bacterium
AGGCAACATCCCGGTTTTGTATATTCAGGGGCTGGATGATCCCTGGGGCAGCGCGGACGACGTGCGCCAAATGGCCGCTGCCACGCCGAACCCCAGCGGCCCGCTGCTGGTAGAAGGCACAGATCGTTATAGTGGCTACCAATACCTCATTGATAATACGGCCGTGGCCACCGCCTTTTTTGAGCAACACTTGCCAGAGTAAGGAACGGCCGCTCAGGGTGACCGTCACTCAGGTAGCATCTGGCCTGCAATCAGGTCAAAATCAGCCTGATTAATCTCAAAGAAGCCAAAGCGGAAGGGATACCCCCAACGCTGTTTGTCTTGAATAAAAGTTAGGCTGTCGATTAACGGCCGTATGGGCACATCCCGGCATGGCTTAAAATCGACGTCACGCCGAGCGGGAACAAAGTCGGGGGAAACTGTGACCATGTACACGTCACCCGCTTTTAATTGGCCAACGGCCGTAAAGGCCTGGCACGGTTCTTTTTCTTTGTAGCGCAGCTTCGACGAGTAATAAATGACCCAGTCACCTGGTGCCACGCGGCGCAGCGGGCTGCTCTTGCCATGATTGGCCTGCATAAAACCGCCAGCCACGCCAATCATCACATGATCTTTTGCGGCAACTACCATCCAATATTTTGTCTCTCTCATTGACGCTCCTTTTCCATTTTCGATTTGTCCAAGCATACAAAAAACTCCTGACATCTACTGTCAGGAGTTAATTTTTGGCTATAGATTTTGCCACAACGTTAAGGGTGTTTATCCGCGACCCAAAATATTACAAATCCCTACTTTGCTTATACTTCACCAGAGGTTAGTGCCATTTTGACTTCAGCAATGGCTTTTGTCACTTCGATTTCACGCGGGCAGGCGTTGGTGCAGTTGAAGTTGGTGCGACAGCGCCATACGCCCATCGTGTCCCCGACGACATCCAGTCGTTCGTTGTAGGCCTGGTCACGCGAGTCAAAAATGAAGCGGTGAGCCTGCACAATGGCCGCCGGACCGATGTATTTTTCATTGGCCCAAAAGCTGGGGCAAGAGCTGGTGCAGGCCGCGCACAAAATACATTTGGTCGTGTCGTCAAATCGGGCCCGATCTTCCTGGCTTTGCAACCGCTCACGGCCGTTTTCCGGCACGGGTGAATCGTTCACAAAGAATGGCATTACCGAGCGATAATGCTCGAAGAATGCATCCATATCTACAATTAGATCTTTCAGGACGCGCATCCCCAGGATTGGCTCTATCTGGATTTTGGCTTCATTGCTGCCTTCCTTAGCCAGGCGGGCAACAAGCGTTTTGCAGGCGAGGGCGTTGGCCCCATTGATGCGCACGGCATCAGACCCGCACACACCGTGGGCGCAGGAGCGGCGCAAAGAAAGCGTACCGTCTTGCTCCCACTTGACCCGGTGCAGCACGTCGAGCACAGAATCATTGGCGCGAACATCTTTAATAGTGTAGTCACCCCACCACGGAACGCTGTCCTTTTCTGGATTAAAGCGGCGGATGCGTAAATGAACTTGCATTAGTATCTCCTCAGAAGCGGTAATCGGTGAACAGGTATCAGTAATCGATGGTCAGCTTTTGCTAAGAGATTACGGGCACCTGAATCGTGATTACCGGTTTAGTAAACGCGTTCCTTGGGTTCGTAGCGACCCAGCGTCACGGGTTTGTAATCCAAACGATGTTCACCATTGTCGGCACTAAAATAGAAGGTGTGCTTCAACCACTCGGCGTCATTCCGTTTTTGGTAATCATCACGGGCATGGCCGCCACGGCTTTCCGGACGAGCCAGTGCAGAAACGGCCGTTACCTCTGCCAATTCCAGCAAGCAGCCCAATTCCCACGCTTCCAGCAAATCGGTATTGAACTGGTTGCCTTTGTCATCAATCTGGAGGTTGCGGCTAAACGCCTCGCGCAGCTCTGCCAAATCAGAAACGGCCGTACTCATCGTTTCGTCAGTACGGAAAACGCCTACGTTTGCGGTCATCGTCTTTTGCATTTTTGTGCGAAGCTCATGTGCCTTAACGCCGCCGCTTCCATTGCGAATACGGTCAAACTCCGCCATCACTTCTGCAGCCGGATCATCCGGCAGCGGCAGCAAATCTGCCTGGTTACAATAATCTGCCATATGCTTACCAGAACGCCGACCAAAAACAACCAGGTCTACTAAAGAGTTGGTCCCCAGCCGATTGGCGCCGTGCACAGAAACGCAGGCACATTCACCGGCAGCGTAGAGGCCATCAATAAGCGTGCCATCGACATCACGTAAAACACGGCCGTCGACATCAGTGGGTATGCCGCCCATCGCATAGTGGGCAGTTGGCTGAATAGGCATTGGCTCCGTCACCGGATCTACCCCCAAGTAAGTGCGGGTAAAGTCAGCAATGTCCGGCAGCTTGGCTTCAATATAGTCTCGGTCAATGCGGCGGGAGTCACCAGCTTCAGCAAAATAATGATTGACCGTCTCAGGACGAATGTCTAAATGAACATAGTTCTGCCCATTAATGCCACGCCCAGCCTGTACTTCCAGGAAGATCGCCCGGCTCACGACATCGCGGCTGGCCAAATCCTTAATGGTGGGCGCGTATTTTTCCATAAAACGCTCCCCCTTGCCATTAATAAGCACGCCGCCCTCACCACGAACCCCTTCTGTAATGAGCACCCCCAGGCGGAAAATGCCCGTGGGATGGAATTGGAAGAACTCCATATCCTCTAGTGGAACGCCACGCCGCAGGCAAATGGCTGCCCCATCACCGGTCAGAGAGTGGGCATTCGAGGTAACTTCCCAGCAGCGGCCCCAACCGCCTGTGGCAAAATGCACGGCTTTGCTATGAAAAACATGAAACTCGCCGGTGCTAATTTCCAGAGCAACCACGCCGCGAACCGTATCATCAACCCGAATAAGATCAACGACATGAAACTCATCAAAAAAATTGACCTCATTCTTGATGCATTGTTGATATAACGTTTGCAAAATCATGTGGCCTGTACGGTCAGCGGCGTGGCAAGCCCGCTGAACTGGTTGACCCGTATCATTGTTGGTGTGTCCGCCAAAGCGGCGTTGTGAAATGGTCCCATCGGGGTAACGGTCGAACGGCAGCCCCATGTGCTCGAGTTCAACCACCGTGTCTATTGCTTCTTTACATAAAACATCGACTGCGTCCTGGTCTGCCAGGTAGTCAGACCCTTTAACGGTGTCATAAGCGTGCCATTCCCATCTGTCTTCTTCCATATTGCCCAAGGCGGCGCCAATGCCACCCTGTGCGGCTCCGGTGTGGGAGCGTGTGGGGTACAGCTTAGAAATGACGGCAACGTTCGCGCTTTTGCTGGCGTATAGTGCTGCCATTAATCCGGCGCCGCCAGCCCCAACGATGACGGCATCGAATGTGTGAATTTTTACGTTAGCCATGTTATCCTGCACTTTTTGAAGTAACGGCCGTTCCACAATTGTGAATTTAAGCAGCGAAGCGGCCTGAAAATATAAATTTAGCCTGGCAAAGTTTTGGCAACTTCCCGGGCAGCGGCTGGATCAAACAATGCAATGCCAATTGCTGCCCAAATAACGGTTGCCACAACAAAAACAGCCAAAATGATGTTAATTGTTTTCATGGTGCCAGGATTGTGAATGTAATCTTCCAACACGTTGCGCAAGCCGTTGATGCCATGAGGAATAGCAAACAACAGCAAAAAGATGTCATACGCCTTCCAGCCCCAGGAATTCCACTGCTCGGCGACAAAAATTAGCGTGAGATTCCCGCTGCTGTTTAATACATGCTGAATGATCATGTGGCCCACAGCAAGGATCATCAATACCAGCCCCGACATGCGCATAAACAAGTAGGCATATCGTTCAAAATTGTACTTTACCTGCACCTTGCGGTGGGTAACTGATTGTGTTGCACTTGTCATAATGTCCTGCTCCCTTACCCTGTAAAATCACTAATCCGGGGAATCTCCCAACAAGCGGCGCCTAACCCACCACAGCGGTTCAGAAATTCAACCAGCATGTAAATGCCGATAGGTACAAAAACGGCCGCAAACAGCAGCCAAACAATGGTGGCACTGCGCTGCTGATACTTCCACCACTCCGGCTTGAAATCCAGAATCGTAATGCGGATGCCGTTAAAAGCATGGTACAAAACAGCCGCCATTATGCCGATTTCACCCACCGCAAAAAGTGGATGTTTAAAAATGGCAATCGACCAAGCGTACAGTTCTGGGTAAAAATGAGCATTGGCCGTGTCCCAAACGTGCAAAACCAGAAAGCCTAAGATGGCTAAGCCAGATAAACGATGGGCAATCCAACTATAATGACCGCTGCGCCCACGATACCGCACACTCTCGCGTAAAGTGAGTATTAAAGATGACATATATCTCCTTCTTCCACTATTCAGTGGATGTTGAAAACAAGCTGCCGAGATTATAGCACGTTTGTAGGGGAAGTTAAGGAATTTTGTAAGGGGGTGAACGTTCATTTTTTGCTGTATAATTAATCCTATGCAGGTCGGAACCATCCCTGTCATTTGCAGCTGATTGCCTAATGAGTTGATGAATATTTTCATTGAGTCCTGTTGGTTGCTTGTCTAGCTATTTAGCGACTGCTACACTCTAATCTAAATGATAAGACCGTTTAACTTACGCGATTTGCCACTGGTTCACCGATTGAGCGAACTTGGGGTTTCTCTCCACACTGAATCGGCACTTACCAAGAATTTGCACCCCACCCGTGGGGCACTTTTTAGTTTGGTAGGTGGCGATTTCCCTACGTACGTTTGGAAATCAAACAAAAATGGGTTGGCAGGTTTTATTCAGCTCTTGTTGGATGAAGAAAATGTCCACGCCCACATTTTGTATCTCAGCTCGACAAACGACAAGGAGGTTACGGGTGAAACCAATGGCACGGCCGTTTCTGGAACCAGCACTACAAATGGCGAACGGCCGTATCAGGTCAATGAAAATGCCTGGCTACCGCTGCTAGACCAGGCCGTTGTGGAAGCCGGTCAGCGCGGCATTCACAGCCTTGTTGCTGAGGTGGACGAGCTGAGTGATGAACTGCCTGTGCTGCGGCGTGCTGGCTTTGTGGTTTACACGCGCCAAGATATTTGGATACTGGCTGGCAGCCGAGAGGCTCCGACAGATATAGAAAAAAACACCTTGAGGCTCCGCCAGACAGAAGATGATTGGGATATTCAACTTCTCTATGCCAACATTGTTCCTCGCCTGGTTCAGTTGGTAGAACCCATGCCCCCGCTGCATGAGGGCGCAAGTTGGGTGTTGCATGAGGAAAACGAATTAGCTGCTTTTGTCCATGTACATGTGGGGCCGGTAGCTACCTGGCTGCGTTTGTTCATCCATCCCAGTGCAGAAGCACAGGCAGACCAGATAATTACGGCCGTTATCCGCCAAAATCCAGAAGCGGCATCCCGACCCATTTACTGCTGCGTCCGACGCTACCAAAGCTGGGTCCAAACCGCCCTGGAACGCTCTGGCTTTACCCTGTGGGGCAGCCAGGCCGTGATGGTAAAGCACATAGTGCAAAAAGCAACCAAGCCACTTTCAGATTTGTCTGCGGCGCTGGACGCACAAGGAATTACGCCAACCGCTCCACTGATTCGGCCGTACCAGAAACCAGACCGCGAGAAGAAGACGGGGTCCAACTCTTCGCCGCCCAAGGCGGCCTGACCGAACAGCAATTATTGACGCAAGTTTGCTAACATCCTTTTGGATTGATAAAGCTAGATTTAATCTAAAACAGTTACTGAGAACAATAATTCATCTATGAACCTATCACAAATAGAACAAGCCAAAACAGATTTACAAAAACTGCTAAAAATATTGCCGACATCCATTGCCGAGAAGATCGAATCGATTGGACGGGAGATTGAGCTATTGGAAGTGGTGATGGATTTGGGGCGCCAGCCAACCGCACGCTATACCGATGGCGAGATCGTATTGCGGGAAGAAGAAGTCACCCAGGCCGACATCGCAGCCGTCGTTGCTGGCATCGGTGACTTTGACGACGACAATCGTGCCGGCATTGCCCGAACGTTGCACCGCATCTCCGGCATCCGTAACCGAAAAGGGGAAGTGGTAGGACTTACCTGCCGCGTAGGTCGCGCTGTGTACGGCACCATTGACATCATTGAAGACATCGTTGCTGAAGGACACAGTATTTTGCTGCTGGGCCGTCCCGGCGTGGGCAAAACCACCATGCTGCGAGAAATGGCCCGCATCCTGGCGGAAAAACGGCGGGTCGTTATCGTCGATACATCCAACGAGATTGGTGGCGACGGCGACATTCCGCACCCGGCAGTGGGTCGGGCGCGTCGAATGCAGGTGCCGCGTCCATCACACCAGCACGAAACAATGATTGAAGCCGTGGAAAATCACAACCCCGAAGTCATCATTATTGATGAAATTGGACGAGAG
>CBDUOF010000344.1:0-6389 GCA_965368765.1 uncultured Anaerolineae bacterium
ATCAATGTTTTCTGCCCAAATGACGTGGGCACCGTAATTGCCCGCCAGCACAATGGGGTCAGTGGCCCAGTAAAAAGTATTTTCGCGATCGGTGAGCCGCAGAGTGGTTAAAGGCTCGGTGGCTCCATTTGTTTTTGCCTGACTGGTTTGGTTCAACGAGGCAAAGACAAAAAGCAGTCCAATCAAAAGAAACAATGAGAATGCATTTTTCATTGACACAATATCTCCTTTTCATTGAGAAATTTGGCTATAAGCCAGCTACGGAGGCGTTCACAAACTCAACGGCCTTTCCCCCATTTGCTAACACGATATCCATTTAGTATAAAACAAAAACGGCCGTTTCCTTCTGGAAACGGCCGTTCACTGATAACTTTTACTTATGCTTCGTTCTGCCTACTGAATCACCGTCAACGGAATTCCCTCCACCACCGGTATCGGCTCCTGACGCGGTGTGTGGTGTTTGCGTGTGGGCACCGGCGGGCACTCCCAGGCAGAATCGGCCGTTTCGCGGCGTAAATCCTTCAGCTTGGGCAAAATGCCGCAGGCAAAACAGTGATGTCGGCAGTCGATGCGTGTCTCCTGCTGCTGACTCATCAAATAATCCTGCGTCATAAACTTCCTGGTGATGGCGATGTCGATATGCTCCCAGGGGAAAATCTCATCAATGAGCCGTTTGCGATGGGTGTAAAAGCGCGGATCTATCCCCACCTCGGCCAGCGCCTCGTTCCAGGCGTCTTCAGCATAATGCTCATGCCAAGCGTCGAACTTGGCCCCCTTGCGCCAGGCCAGCTCCACCACTTCTGCCATGCGCCGGTCGCCTCGGCTCAGGCTGCCTTCAAACAGCGACTCTTTTGGCTCGTTCCAGCGCAGCTTCAAGCCCTGGCCTCGCATCTCTTTCCGTAGTAGATCGATTTTGGCATTTACCTGATCGACTTCATCCATTGGCTCCCACTGAAATGGCGTTTGCGGCTTGGGAATGAAGGTACTCACGCCCACGTTGACGCTGGCCTTTTTACCGTGGAACTTGCGCCCTTCGGCCAGCACCTGGTGGGCCAAATCAGCAATTGCCTGCACATCCTCAATCGTTTCCATGGGGTGGCCAATCATAAAGTACAGCTTGATGGTGCGCCAATCCCGTCGGTAGATTTCACGGGCCGTTTCCAGCAGCTCTTCGTCGGAGACGTATTTATTGATGATGTTGCGCATCTTTTCTGTGGCAGCTTCTGGAGCAAGGGTGAATCCTCCGCGACGGCCGTCTCCCAAATTATCCATCAGCTGGGTCGAAACCGTCTCCGTGCGTAGCGACGGCAGCGAGATGTTCAGCCCCAGATGGCCAAAGCGTTTGCCAATCTTGTCTGTAAGCTCCAAAACATGGGTGTAATCACTGGAGGAGAGGGAAAGCAAGGCAATTTCTTCATACCCCGTGCTTTCCAGGATTTGTTCCATCGCCGTGAGCACTTCTTCCACGGGACGCTCGCGCACCGGGCGCGTTACCATCCCCGCATGGCAGAAGCGGCAGCCCCGCGTGCAGCCCCGCATAATTTCAATCGGGGCCCGGTTGTGCACTAGCTCCACAAAGGGAATGATGAAATCGGTCACGGGCGGTGGCATCACAGAGACGATGGTCTTGACTACCTTGGCAGGCGCCTCCGGCATATTGGGCGTGATCGCCTTCACAGTGCCATCATCGTGGTAGGTTACATCGTAGAAGCGCGGCACGTAGCAGCCTTCAATTTGGGCGATGTAGCGCAGCTGCGTTTCGCGATCCAGGTGCGCGGCTGCCCGCATGACGCCAATGATCTTCAAAATCGCTTCTTCCCCCTCGCCAATTACAAACACATCAATGAAGGGGGCCATCGGTTCCGGGTTGTAGCAGGCGTGTCCGCCAGCAATCACCAATGGATAACTGGCATCCCGATCCTTCGAGCGCACCGGCAATCCAGCCAGGTCGATCAGGTTCAGGGCATTGGTATAAAGCTGCTCATACGGCAGGCTGATGGCCAAAAGGTCAAAGTCGCGGATGGGGTGCTTGGTTTCCAGCGAAAAAAGCGGCAGCGCTCGCTCTCGCATCATCGCTTCCATATCATCCCAGGGAGCGTAGGTCCGTTCGGCCAGTAAGTTTTTGTGCTTGTTGATGATGTCATACATGATCATCAAGCCCAGATTGGCCATACCCAGGTCATAAATGTCCGGGAAGGCCAGGGCAACCTTGTAATCAACTTCTGCCCACTCCTTCACAATTTGGTTGTACTCGCCACCCGTGTAGCGGCCTGGCTTGCTCACCCGCGGCAGGATGCGTTCCAGGGCGATTTCAATTTGTTCTGGCGTTACCATTCTCATGTTTTTTTGCCTGCAATTAGTTTTTGTGTAAACCATAAAAAGCTTTTGACGGAAAATCGCCATTTCTTTGTGGTTTACTCAGGGAAAACGGAAGAATGACTATCTTTTCATTCAAAGAGCTTTTCCCTTTTCACCTTACTCAGCGGTTGTCATTGCTTGGGTCACCGAAGCAACCACACAGCGCAGGTGGCTATTATAACAAACTTCAGTAAAAGGTTAGCGCCGTCTCAGGCGGGGCCATTCACAAAATCCAGAAGGTTACCAGCAGCTTCGCGTATTGGACACCGCTTTGAAGACACCTTTCGGTCGAGTCAGCGAAAAAAGTGCGGCGCACTTTGGGGAAATGCGCCGCACCTTTGGGAAGTGGGTTCTATGTAAAAACCAAAAAGAATTTTGAATAAGAATGAGCGGAAAATTGGTTATTACTTGAGCAAATCACAGAGAAATCGCGCTTCGTTTTTAAAAAACTTTCTGTGATTTGCTTTATAACCGGAGCTGATAGTCGTATTTGTTTTTAAACGAGACCCGGCTACCGGTACCGGGTCTCATTTCGTTGTTTTTCTGGTGCTTAGCGGTCTAGATACTGGGCTTCGGTCGCCTGCACAAAGAACTCGACAAAATCTCCAAGACCTGTTTGCCCTGAGAACTTCCAGGTGGGCTGAATAATGACGGTGGGCTGCCCATCGTAGCGCTGCTCGCCATTGTCGTTCGTGGGCCAGATGTAGCTGTAGTAATAAGCCAGCGATACGTCGTTTACGGTAAATGTTTCGTAGACAAAGGGTTCAAAAATGAACGGCTCATCGCTGATGACCGGATCTTCAGTTGGCAGCGGTTCCTCAATCAGTTCTTCTGGATAATAGACAACTTTGTCTATATTTTCCCAATCCAGCACCGGATAAGCCTGACCCAAATCGCGGGCTGTCCAGGCAAAAAGGTATACTTCGAGGCCATCCTCTAGATCGGCCGGGGCGTCCGGCACAATGTAGATGTTGCCACTGTCGCTGTTGGTAAACAATACCTGTTCGCCATCTCGACTGATAAAGCCTTGCCCAGAGATTGGCTCATTGGTTTGTTCGAGTGCTTCCCAGCCAGCTAGCTCAAGCGTGTCGCCGTTGCTGCCAACCTGCCCCCAGAGATGAATCTGTTGTCCGACATATTCAGTTAGTGCGTGAAGCGTAGCTGTATCGGCCTGTACCAGGTAGTTGCGTACCTGAATACGGGGCGCCGCGTCGCTATCTGCTGGCAGGTAGACGATGGGCCATTCGTACAGATGCACTTCATCGCCGGGTTCGTATTGCCGCGCCCAGAATCGGTATTCATCAGCGAAGGGATCCTCTTCCGGGACAATGGCGGGTTCATCCAAGGCAAATTCTGGACCTGCGCCGTACATGTAGGGGATATTGTTTTCAACGACACCACTTTGCAGGATTTCCCAGGCGGCTTCAGCAGAGATGAGCGGATAGCGGCCCAGAATTTCCGCGTTGCGCAGCAGCTGGTAACTTACGAAGAAGATACGGCCGTCATGGCTTACACCGACCGTGATCTCAGGCTGATTCACCGGCTGACCGTCAATTTTGCGTACAAAGTTCACGTCTGTGCCCCAAATTTGCATCACTTCGTAATCAAAATCTAGCAGCCCGCGCTCCATCAGGAACGCTTCAGCAATGGGTACAGCTTGCTCAAAGGGCAGCGGATTTTCATAATCATTCACAATGCTGGCGTCGTTATAGTAAGTGCCCCAGCGATCGATAATCAAAGTGCGTGGTCCATCAAACAGATGGAAAGCTACCGGTGGCTCATAGGCGGGCGTATCAAGTTCCTGAGTAAACACCGGGTATTTCTCGCGGTAAATCGGGCTGGTGAAGCCAAAGCGTGTTGCCAGCTGGCGGGCCTGACCTGCCGTCATGGTTTCATCCGGCACGTGTTGCAGCACAGAGGCCAATGGAGCGCCTGTGGGCAAAGTGGTGTTAAGGGTAAATACCGTGCCAGAAAACGGATCGGTATAAATGAAACTGGAATCCGCTGCTTCACCTTGTGCGATGCCGCCACCGCCTGACTGTGGTCGTGCAGTATTGGCGCCACCGCCTCCCCCTAAACCGGTTGCCTGGTTATTGTCCAATCGGGGTAAGGGGGGCAAGTCTGCCACCTGTTCTGGTTCATCAATTGGCTCGACGTCTGGGTTATCGCCAGTGACGATCTCCTCTGCTGATTCTGTTTGACTATCGCTGTCGGTGATGGCGGCGATCGGTTCCGTTTGGCTATTGTTGCCTCGGTTCATCATAAAGAATGCTCCGGCCACAATGAGCAAAAGTGCGCCCAGTGCGCCAACGAGATATTTATTACGGTTCATGGTTGTACCTTCCTTTACATTTTTTATCAGCTGCTGCCAGAACGACGGCCGTTCCAGCAGCATGTTTTTTTTCTTTATAGCGGCCTTTTTAGCGGCTCGTTGAGCCAGTCGGCTGCCCAGATTGGCCACAAAATCTGGGTCTGGATGTGTGTCGCTGGCCAGGGTAATGAGTTTGCTTGCCAGCTCTGCTTCCTGTTGGATGGCTTCACTAACGGGTGGTTGGCTTTGGCCCTGGAGCTCTGCTACCACACGACGATTGAGTTCATCCGCCAGGATGGGGTCTTGTTTCTTCATAAGGTTTCCTCCCTATTTGGATTGAGCCGTGTTTGCAAATCTTGCAGCCCCCGATGCAGCAACATGCGAACAGCTGGTTCTTGCTTTTGCATCAGGTGAGCAATTTCTGGAATGTCCAGCCCACCAAACAAACGGAGTGTGATTACTTCTGCGCGGTCAGGTGAGAGCATTTGCAGCTTTTGCGCGACCGCTTCAATTTGTAACTTCTGGTTGACAAGATCGTCCGGGTCTTCTTGTGGATCGACGACATCGACGGCCGTTTCCAGGAAAAGCTCGGGCTTCTGTTTGCGGTATTTATCGGCCACTTTGTGGCGGGCAATACCAAACAGCCAGGCGAGGAACGGCCGTTCCCCCCGATACTTATCCAGATTTTCCATCGCTACCAAAAAGGTTTGCGAGGTCAAATCTTCGGCATCAGCCACATTTCCGACGCGTACCAGCAAATAGCGATAGACGCGGTTGACGTGTCGTTCATACAATTCGTTGAAGGTGCGCAAGTCGGCGCGAGCCGCCCGCACCAATGCCCGATCATCCTCAATTGTGGCGGGTGCTTCAGCTAAAAGCGCACCCACTGTCAACCAGAGGGGTGCTTGCAGCACCGGAACAGGTTGGATATGTAACATGCATGTTCTCCCGAATTAATTAGCGAATGGCTGACGTGAGCCCAATCTGTTTCGCTGTTCTACGTACTATGTCGCAAGGCGCATTGATTTTATAACAGGCAATCTGTTTATGCCGTCCGTTTGCTCGAGGAATGTTTTTCAATCATCATTTGCCCGCTGACGCATTCCTGGACACAATTATGATCTATTTTGTTCTCAAATGATTGCTCGTGGCGGGTGAAAACGGGAAAGTTCTTTGAATCAAGAAATTGTGATTCTCCCATTTTCCCTGAGTAAACTACAAAGCAATGGCGTTTTTTATATCAAAAAAGGAAAGATGATGGATGTAACGGCCGTTCTCAATACACTTTTGCACGGAAACCAGCTTAAGCGCACCGCCCGCACAGGCTGGGTGCAGCGCGGCGTTCCCAATGCCGAAAACGTAGCGGCTCACAGCTTCGGCGTGGTGTTTGTTGCTTTGGTGCTGGCGCAAGTTGTTGAAGAATCGTTAGATTTGGGACGTCTGTTGGCAATCGCCGCCCTACACGATTTGCCTGAAGCGTTAACCACCGATATTCCCTCGCCCGCCTGGCGCTACCTGCCACCGGGAATCAAAACGGCCGTTGAGCGGGGTGCCCTGCAGGAGATGCTGGCTGAAGCCGAGTTTGCCCCAGCGCTGCTATCGATGTGGGAGGAACTGCACGCCAATACAACCGCGGAAGCAAAGCTGGTACACGATGCGGACAAGCTGGAGATGTTTTTACAGGCAATCGTGTATGAACAACAGACGGGGAATCAGCAGC
>CBDUOF010000345.1:0-6383 GCA_965368765.1 uncultured Anaerolineae bacterium
ATCTACCACAGCTTTAGCCACCTGAATACGGCCGTTTCTTTGAGTCTACGGCCGTTATTGGGTACGTTGCCTGCTTATAACATTACCATTTTGCTTAATTATGTTTTGGCTGGACTGAGCATGTTCCATCTGGGAAGATATATGACCGGTTCGACGATTGCTGGCATACTGGCTGGCATCGTCTTTGCCTTTAACTCCCACAATTTATATCAAAGTGCTCATCCAGTGTTGGTCAGTATATGGTGTCTCCCGTGGATGACCCTGTTCTTTATTCGTGCCGTGCGAGAAGATAGTCTCAAGCTGGCAGGCACAGCAGCTATATTCGTCTTTTTAGGGGCAGCCACCAGTACGATTCTCATTATTTTGATGGTATTTTGGATGGGCCTGCTAACCATCTTTATGTTTTTCTCACCTCAGTTTCCCCGCCCCCCGTGGCGAATTCTGCTGGTCTTTGGTTTTGTGAGCGGTCTCTTCATATTGCCCACGGTTTATCCATTGTTGGCCAATGCGATTGCTGGTGGCAATAGCAACTTCATCATCAGTCCGGATCAGTCGGTAAAGACAGACATTATTTCCCCCATTGTGCCCCACTGGTATGCCTGGTTAAAAAGGGGAATGTACGTAGGCATTATGCCATTTTTCCTTGCCATGCTTGCTTTTGGCCGAGAAAAGAAACACGCAAAGCTGTGGCTGCTATTAACCGCAGTTGCTTTCCTCTTCGCCATTGGACCAGAACCAGAATTTTCTCAATATAAGCTGGGCTTTGTGCTGCCCTGGACGCTCCTAATTACGCCGGTTCTGCGAAACATGTACCGCATGATGATTTTGATGTCTTTTGGCGTCGCCATGCTGACAGCATATGGGTGGCTGGGATTTCGGCAATCCCTCAATAATCGCTCTACCGGCCAGACAGCGCTGATCGCCATACTGATTGGCGGCGCGATATTTATTGACTATACGGCCGTCGACTTCCCCTACACCCCAGCTACCGTCTCAACTTTTTACACCGATTTTCTGGATGATGTTCCACAAGACGTGGCCATAGCCATCGTCCCCACAGGCCGACAAAAGGATAAACGATATATGTATTACCAAACGCTTCACGAGCATCCAATGACCAATGGGGTTATTTCTAGAGCCGGGGATGACGTATTTGCCTTCATTCATCACAATCCGCTGCTCAGATTTGGTGAAGCAGATCTGGATCCGGTGCCGTTTCCGGAGAATCCAGAGCATGCGCTCATGGAGCTCAATGAAGCCAATGTTGGCTTCCTGGTAATTGACAAAGCCTTGATTAGCGATAATGATGTTGAACTGTGGCGTAACGGTCTTTTGCCAAGAAACCCCATCTTCGAAGATGAACTATTGCTGGTTTATTCAACTGATTTTGATCAAAATTCCCACTAAGGAAATAAGCCATGCAATCGAAAACATTCATTAACCGCCGCTTCGATTTTTACTTGGTCTTATCCGCGCTTATCTTCTCATTTCTGTACTTTTATAATCTTTCAGGCTGGCTGATGGATGATGATGAAGGGACCGATTTTTATGAAGTGTGGCAGCTGCAGTTAGGGAACCAACCCGGCGTTGATTATATTGCCGAGCAGCAACCCCTTTTTTTACAGTTGGGCAAAGCGACCGTCAACGAATTCGGCCGTTCTCCTCTAGCATTGCGATCCACGGCAACAATTCAACTGCTGATCGGCAGTTTGTTACTTGCACTTGCTGTACGAAAAGTATGGGGAGCCAAAATTGCCTTTTTGACGCTCATCCTTTTGCTGAGCAGTCCAACCGTATATGAACAAGCCAGGCTTTTTAGACCAGACCCCATGATGATGGGCTGGGAAATGGCTGGCCTGGCAGCAGCTATTTTGGCAGTTAAACAAAAGCAAAGGGTCTGGTGGCTGCTTTCAGGGATGCTCTTCGGCATAAGCATCCTGTGGAAGTTGTTCGGCATATTCCCGGTTGTCGGCTTACTCTTTTTTTTCATTTACCGGTTATGGATACATAGAAATCAGAAAAAAGATATTTATAGCACCTTAGTAGACGGCCTGTTCTTTTCAATTCCTTTTCTTCTTTTCAGCGTCGGCATTTCATTACTCCTCTACGGTAAAATGGGCTTTTATTACGGTGAAGCATTTCAAAATCACCTTCAATCGGGCGAAGGTGTGAGCTGGTTAGAACTGCTTGGCAGGCCATTTATTTTCTTATTATTTCTAATTATTTGGTTTAATCCAGTATATTCCTTTTTAGTTCCCCTTTCGTTCTTAAACAGAAAGAGAAGCAACATACGGCAATTGCCCGAGAATAAATTGCTTCTATTTCAGCTATTGACCCCAACAATATTCTTCTTTATTACGCGTCCAATCCACTTTCGATATTTCTTGCATATTTTCCCGCCATTAGCGATTCTTTTTGCATTACAAATCGATCTTACGATTCAATTTTTCAAAGCCAATCTCAAAAAGCCAAACTTCCTGAAGACGGCTTCATATTTATATCCGCTTTTGGTTGTTGCACTTATTTTTCAACCGGGCTTTAGCAAGCTTTTAACCCAAAGAGAAAATGATTCAATAGAGTTAGCCACGCTTGTAGCAAGCAAAACAGACCCTGATGATATCGTCATATCTGACTATGCCGGTATTAATTTTTTAGCGAATCGAAACTCAATTTACGAAGCTTCGATCATCGCTGGTGCCCAAATTGATGCTCAAATAATTACGGGCGAATTATTGATCGATCGTATTGAGGAAACCGACACAAAAATGGTTCTTTTGCATGTTGCTGACGGGTTACCCCTTCCCCATCAGCTGGTTAATCTGGTTGATTATGACCAGTTCCGCACCTATCTTGGGGAGCATTTCAATCTGCTTACAGTTTTCCACCGAGCTGGGCAGCAGATTGAGGTGTACGAACATAAATGAAAACGGCCGTTTTCAAACAAAGCCGCGTTCAGCTGAGCGTGTTAACCGCGCTTGGGCTGTGGCTGCGCCTCGTTAGTCTGGGACGAGAAAGCTTATGGCTGGATGAAGCGATTAGCTACCTGACGGCCGAATCACCCCTGACCAACATTGTCAACAACACCGTGCAGTCTAGCCATCCGCCGCTGTATTATTTGCTGCTACATTTTTGGCTGAGAATGGTGCCAAACTCAGATACGGCCATCAAGCTCCTCAGCGTTATGTGGGGCATTCTCCTGATTCCGGCCATCTACTTGCTTTGCCAGCAGCTTTTTGCCAACCGACCCGTTTCATTAACGGCCGCTTTGCTGGTTACCATCTCGCCATTTCACATTTTGTACAGTCAGGAACTACGAATGTATACCCTGCTGATGTTTTTAGTGGTGATGGGAACGGCCGTTTACTGGCAGGCACGTCAGACGAAATCTATTGGCTGGTGGGCGGCGGCTGGCGGCTTGTGGCTGCTGGCAGTCTACACCCACCTTTTTGCCTTTTTGGCGTTGGCGGGCATCGGCCTGCACGCCTTGTTGGAACGTCGTGAAAATCGCCAGGCGTTTTGGGCTGTCTCAGCTATGATTGCCATGATACTGCTTTGCTTTTTGCCCTGGTTGCGGTTGATGTTGGCTGAAGCAGAACCAGCGTTGGGCAGTCTACGGCCGTTGCAGCAGGCCACAGCCTTTAATCCGCTCAAACCAATCAGTGCGCCCGTTTTCCTGCTGTTCGGTATGTCGGGCAGCTTCTGGTTTAGCGGCCTCATTTTGTTCGTTTTTTTCGCCTACACCATTATCTTTTTGCTGGAAATGCGCAAGCTAAGACGGCAGCAAACGCCTTCCGCACTTAAGCTGCTCGTGCTCATCGTTTTGTGCGTGCTGGGGCTGCCTTTGATTGCCTACAGCATACGGCCGTTTTTCCTGCCCGAACGTACCTTAGCCGCCGCTGCACCGATACTCATCGTTTTGCTAAGTTGGGGGATCACCCGTCGCCAGTCGCCCCTGCCCTTTTTAACAGGACTTGCAATCGTGCTGATGGTAGTGGGCACCGTTTCCTACCACACAGGGCCGCTCATCAAACCACCCTATCGCGCTGCCATCGCCACTGTGACTGACCAGGCAATGCCCGGCGACATTGTTTTACACACCAGCGATGGCTCCTATTTGCCTGCTTTGCGCTATGCGCCGCAATTGCCCCAGGCCCTGCTGGCTGGTGACCCTGACCCCCGCAAACCAGATTCGGTATATGCCGCGTTGGGCGGCGAAATGTGGCAATTGGCTGAGAGTAAAATGCCGGAAAACGGCCGTCTCTGGGTCATTGTTGCCCTGGAGCACAGTGAAGCGTGGCAATTGGCCCAGCTAGACACAATTGCGGCTGCCTATCCCAAGCTTCGTGAAGCAGAAGTTGGCGGCATCCGAATCTACCTGTTTGGACAACAAGCGCCATGATAATTAGAGTCGAGAGGAGGAAACGGCCGTATTTATTCCTCATCCCAATCTTGCTGCTGGCTTTTGGTCTGCGACTGTACCACTTGGATGCCCAAAGCCTGTGGTGGGACGAGTTGAAAACCGTGCAGCGGGCCAGCATGTCGTGGGCAGCGTTGCTGACTGACCTCGCAGGCCACCGCGCCCATCTGCCACTCTATTTTTGGCTAATGCACGGCTGGGGGATTTTGGGCAATAGCGCCTTTGCTGTGCGCCTGTTTTCTGTGGTGTGGGGCGTATTGGGCGTGGCCGGGATTTTTCAGTTAGGTCGTCGCCTCACCTCCACTTCAGTGGGACTGACCGCTGCATTTTTGCTGGCAATCTCGCCCTTTCACATTTGGTATTCGCAAGAAGCCCGCATGTACAGCTTCTTGCCATCGGTGCTCATTTTTAGCCATATTTCGCTGCTAAAAGCCAGTGAGGAAACCAAGTGGACAAATTGGCTGTCCTATGCCCTGCTTACCAGCATTGCCGTGTATACCCATTACTTTGCTCTATTTGTGGTGATGGCCCATTACGTCTTTTTTGTGCTCCACCTGCGGCAACTGCGTCCGCAAACGGTGCGCTGGTTCAAGATGCTTGTGCTCGTTGGCCTCAGCCTGCTGCCGTGGGCTTTATTTATCGCAACCGGCGGCAGCAGCGGTGACCCCATTGCTACCGTGCCAGGCTGGATTAATAAAATTAATTGGTACGATCCATTGCTAACAATTTGGACGTTTAGTGTTGGCCCAGGATTTGGCATTGCCCAGTGGCCGGGATTTCTGTGCTTGAGTTTGTTTCTCCTGGGATTGCTCACAGTCGCTTCCTATCTGCCCAATCCGAAGGCTAGGCATACTGGCGAACGGCCGTTTGCCAGCAACACGCTCAAGGCAAGAATGCTCTTTCTCTGGCTGCTCCTGCCAATAGGAATTCCGTATCTGATCTCATTAGATTATCCATTTTGGCAGCAAAACAGATTCTCACTTTACCTGGACAGGTATTTGATTCTTGCGCTGCCGCCATTTTTGCTGCTTGTTGCCTGGGGAATCAATCGCCTCGCGCAAACCTGGAAGCGTCCAATTCTCACGCCCCTCTTTTTGCTGGTCGCGTTGGCAACCAGCAGTTACTCACTCTGGCAGCAAACCCACAACCCAATCCATTTTCGCAATGATTGGCAAGGGGCAATGGCATTAATTGAAACAAGTCAGCCAAAAACAGCCGTCATTCTTGGCCAGCAAGATATTATTTTGCCACTGGCCTATTATGGACAAAACCAGGTAGCATTGATTCAAATTCCACCCCCGCAAGGAAATGCCGTAACGCCAGATTTTGCTACCGCGATGGCAACGCAGATTGATACGGCCGTACAGCAAAGCAGCTACGTCTGGCATATCGAACCATTTTATAATCACGACACACATCAATTTCCAGAGGCGCGCACTGAGCAGCTCCTCAATGAAACCTTAAGCGTGCCGCAAACCTGGCTCAAATCACACTACCCGGCCATTGCTCAACATCAGCTGCCGGGGATACGTCTGACGCTTTTCGATATCTCATCGGCTATTTCGCCATAGAATTCACCAGCTTATGACATCTGAAACAAACCCAACCCAGAATCTCGACCTTAACCAACAGCGGCAATGGCTTCCGCCGTTACTTATGGCCATCCTGATACTTTTTGCCTTTGTTGAACTGAGCGGCCTGAGTTTGGCCAAATATTGGGGCTTCAACAGCAAATATTTCGATCTTGGCGCGATGAGCCAGGCAATCTGGAGCAGCACGCAGGGTCTGCCACTCATTTTCACAGGGCAAGGCATTGCCATCAGTCGCCTGGCGCGCAATGTGGAAGTGATTTATCTGGCGATCGCCCCCATTTATGCCATTTTTCCTACACCACAAACGCTACTTATCATTCAGGCGGCCGTTTATGCTTTGGGAGCCATTCCGTTGTACCGTTTGGCGCGCCGCC
>CBDUOF010000346.1:0-6292 GCA_965368765.1 uncultured Anaerolineae bacterium
GGGAACAGATTATCGGTTGAATCCGCCGCGTAGGTGCCGCGTGACAGGCTGGCTGTTGTTAGATTTACCAGTCGGAACAGCTGCCCCTGCGTTGCCACATTGTTTGCCAAATCCCAGCAGCCAGAGCTACCCGGTGCGCTGCAATCGGCGGTGCTCACCACTTCCATCAGTCGCTGTTGATTAAAGACATCTGCGAGACATTGGGCATTGTTGTCTACGGGGAGCTGGAGCGTCCACGTGGTGCCGTCGGTGGGGGTGCCGCGTACGAAATATTCGTAGTAATCTGAACACATGCTGGTGGAGCTGGTGTTCAGCGGCGTGTTGAAGGGAGCGTTGGTGAGGGAACGGCCGTAACTTACGATAACTGGCGTTCCAGAACCGCTGCTCCCTAAAAGTTCGGCTGCACCGAGTTTGGCCCGACCGACCCGGCTGGAAATATCTGACCATTCAACAACGTTTGCTGCCAGGCGCGCATTCCAGGCGGTTTGCGGTACGCCAGAACCTGCTGGCGGCGTCTCGCCAATGGCGACGCCCCAGTAATTATTGTTTAGATTGGCCGTGCCGCTAATGGATTGGCTATAGGCCAGGCCATAATCGGAAATGTTGTTGGCGTATGCTTCCATCATGCCGTCAGTTTGCTGGATGGCGATATTGTTGTCCGCCAAATTGTTCCCTTTCACAATCAACTCGCCCGGGCCTGTCACGTTGATTGCCTGATTAAATCCCGTGATTGTGTTGTTCTTGATCAGGATACGGCCGTTTCCGGAAGCACGAATGGCGCTGGTGGTGCCACAGTTGGCAGAGCACGTCAGGTTTAGCCCCAAAATGGTCATGTTGCCCGCCGCCTGAGCAGATATCAGGCGGCTGTTGGCGCCGCCCACCCAGTTGAGCGTGGCGTTGCTGCCATACAGAACTACATTATTGATGCCGCTGCGTCCGGCAATCAGGGGGGCGCTGATATCGAAGTTGCCAATCAAGGTGAGCGAATCGCCATCCGGAATGGTGTTTAGTGCAGTTTGAATGTTGGCAAAGTCACAGCCGACGGCACACACTGTCCACGGCTCCACCAGAGCTTCTAGAAAGTCCAGAATGCGTTCCGCGTTTTCAGAGCCAGCGACCACGGCTGGGCGCCCAACCAGTCCAAATGATGGCGACGCCTGGAACTCAGCCCCGGCATAAAAGGTGATGGCGCGTCGCAGATCGATGCGGGTGTGGTTGTGGAAGAAGGGGCCGGTCAAGTTTGTGCCGAACAAGCCCGGGGTGCTGTAGGTGCGGGTACTGATGCCGTTACCATCTGGCAATTCTGGCGGCATGCCGTCCAATCCGTTTACTGGAATCTCATCTGTGCCGGTGTCAAAGGTGCCATTTTCGCCTTCAACAAAGCCGCGGACGGTGCCATCTGTGGTGGCCAGGACGGGACCAGAGTGGCAGCGGGAACATTTGGCATTGCCGCCAAAAAAGGCCGCTCGGCCGTCAATCTGATCGTCGGTTACAACAAAGCGATCGAGGTCATAGTTGCCATCTGCGGGTAAGCGGATTGCAAATTGGAACGCTTCCAGTGCGTCCAACTCGGCCTCGGTTGGCAAGCGGAAGTCAATTCCTTCGCGGCGCAGCAGGCTGCGCGGGGCATGCTGCTCGACGGCACCAGCCGAAAATTCGCCCAAATCGGCAATTTCCGAACTAAATCCGTAAGGGGCCGTGTGTTCCAGGTTGAAAAGGCCGGGAGAGGCACGGAACACCTCTATTTGGTCGAAGCCATCGATATTTTCCAGAATGAGGGCACGGCCGTTTGGGAAGCTGACGGTATTAGCCGATGGGCCGTGCATCAGGCCAAAGTTCTCCAGCCCGTTGCTGCTGCCATTAACCGAATTTGGCCCGGCCAAATCGCCATTGGTGAAAGAGACAAAGGTTGCACTGTTGCCGTTTGCGTCTGAAATCGTGCCGGAAAGATCAGCGCCCCCATAAACAAGGTAGGTGTTTCCATAGCCTGCCAAAACAGTGGCAGCCCCAGTTGTCCCCGTAATTGCGCCGCGTAAATCGCTTGGCTGGGAGAATCCGCTCGGGGCGGAGGAGGTAACGATGAGGGTGTTGACGTTGTATTCGGAAACAAAGAGCACGTCGTCGGCGGGTTTGTTAAGAATTTGATCCGGGGACAGGCCAAAGTCGCCGTTATCGGGAACATGACAGGAGGCACAGGTACGGCCGTTTCCTAAAAAGGTTTCCTGGCTAAATAAAACTTCACCCTGATCAGCCAGCGGAGCTGCCGAGGGTATGATTGTGAATGTCGCCCCGCTGGTATTCAGTGGATTGGGCGGCCCCAGAGCAAAGTCGGCGTTACTTTGGCTGCCTGTGCCAAAGCCACTACCGCTAACGCGCTGCAGCGCTGCCGTATTTAAGATAGGTAAATCGGCCGGATGGGCGCCGTCTGTGGCACCAGCAGTGCTGCCACTGTAGCCTGCGCCACCGTAGGAAAGCGCAATGTTGACGCTGGTACTGTTGACGTTGTCGGGGTTGTTTTGGAAGGCGATCTTGCCGGCGACGGGAATGATGTCTGCGGGCATAATGAAGTCTGGCGTGGGTGCTCCGGGAAGGGCGGCAAATGCGGCCGTTGCCACAAGCACGGTGTCACTGCCATTGGCTGGATCGCTGGGGAAAACAAAACGGCCGCTTTCAGTCCCGAGCGAATTATAAAAGACGAGCATGACGCGACCTGGCGCACCCGGCGGGTCGCCCGCCTGAGGCCCCCATGCTTTTTGATCATCGTCGGCGGCTTCCAGCACAATGTACTGAATGTTGGAATCACCATTCATGCCGGCCATCACTTCATTGATGCGCACCAGATGGTGATCTGCGCTTGCCTGCTGAGTGGTTGTAAAAACGACAAGAGCCGCCAACAGCAAGAAGGCGGCAGAAATCATAAGAAGATGTAATTTCGTTACTGCGATGCGCATACATTCCTCCAAAAACAGTTAACTGATTCAAACCCGCGTTTGGCTTCCCGATCTGATTGACGCGATTTATACATTACAAGGGGGTACTGTCTAAAATTTACGCAATGGGGCTTACATATGCGCTTACGGAAAAATGTTCTGCGACCCAGTGGTTGCTTATAACGGTGGGCATTGTTACGATTCGTCCCGTGAAGGAGTGACCATCTTGATAGTGGGAAAAACAAGCCCGATTTTCTATTGTTTTCAACTGTCGCCACAGGGTGATACGTTGCCTATTCGGAAATGGAGATGACCCTTGCTTAAATCGCTATGGCGGCAGCCTGCGGTGCGCCATTCGCTGATTATTTTTGTGGTATTACGCCTCTTTTTGAGCGGGTGGGCGATCTTGATGCTGCTGATCAATCCACTGCCAGCTACGCCAGATGAAGCGATACGGCCGTATCTCAACCAGCCTATTCTGGATGAAGGCGCAGCTGGCCTCCTGCTGGGGCCGTGGCAGCGGTTCGATGCCTTGCACTACACGCGAATTGCTGCCGACGGTTATACTTTTGAAGCAGATTCCGTCTTTCCCCCATTGTACCCCCTGCTCATCCGGGGACTGGGTGGGCTAATGGGGGGGTCTCACACAGCCAATCTCGCCGCTGGCATCCTTATCGCCAATGCAGCGCTATTGGGGCTGCTCATATTGCTGCATAAAGTAAGCAGCGATCTCATTGGGCCAGAACACGCGGCCCGTGTCCTGGTTTATTTTGTGCTCTTCCCCACTGGCTTTTTCCTATTTGCTCCTTACTCAGAATCCCTATTTTTGCTGTTGGCTCTGGCATCACTCTGGCTGGGCTTTAACCGCCACTTTGAAGGGGCCGGGCTGCTCGGCCTGCTGGCTGCCCTTACCCGCCTGACTGGCTGGGTGCTCATTGTGCCGCTGGCATACCTTTTTTGGCAAACCTATTTAGGACAGGGCAAATGGAAAATCGAACCAACTAGCTGGTCACCGCGATTGATTCTGCGAGGAACGGCCGTTTGCTTGCCGCCAATTGGACTTCTCTTGTTCTTGGGATATCGCGCCTGGCTGGGATTGCCCGGGTTGAGCCATATTTATGCCGAATATTGGTTCCAGCGCACCGGCATCCCTGGCAGCGACATCTTACGTGCTTTACAAAGCATGGTGGGGTTAAATACAAGTCGCGCAGGCGAATTCACCCTCTGGTTTGACTTCTTCGTGACGCTGTTGCTGCTTGCTACCACGGTTTGGACCCTACGGCGCTGGCGCAATCGGCTGAGTTGGGGCCTTTACGCCGCCATGCTTTTGCTCTTTATGCTGCTACCCAGTTCAGAATTTAAGCCGCTTTACTCATTTTCTCGCTATGCTCTGGCGTTTTTCCCTACCTTTTTTCTGCTGGCTCAAGTCGGTGCAGATGGGAAAGTGCATCGGCTGATTTTATACCCCTCGCTGTTGCTCTATCTGTATTTTTCTGCACAATTCTTTATTTGGGGTTGGGTGGCCTAACCCATCTCGGCAGCAAAATTAGGGCGCAGGAGAATGAGGACCATGACGCTTGTTATTCGTCCCGACAGCAAAAAGGCATCGGTTCGGAGCTTTGTCGCTCGGGATTGGCAGCCTGTCGGCAGCCCAGTCACGAGCAGGTTCTTGTTTTGGGCCAATCAGCCTATACTCCGCGATTTGGCTTTAGGTCCGCCATCCCGTTTGACCCGCACTTAACCCCGACTATAATTCCCTTGCACTATTACCCACATGCACGCTCTGTGCAGCACCGAACCTTTACCTAATTACTAAGGAAGACCTATGTACAAAATATTGATCTCAGACAAACTGGGGCAGGCCGGGCTGGATCGGCTCGATTTGGCCAAAGATGCCCAATACGATATGAAAACCGGCCTCAGCAAAGAAGAATTGCTGGCCATATTACCTGGATACGACGCGCTCATCATCCGCAGCGGCACCAAAGCCGACGCTGACGTCCTGGCGGCAGGTACCAACCTCAAGGTAGTGGGACGTGCTGGCATTGGCGTAGACAATGTTGATGTGCGCACTGCCACAATGCGCGGCATCATCGTCATGAATACTCCGCAAGCCAACAGCATCGCTACCGCCGAACAGGCCATTGCCCTCATGCTGGCCGCCAGTAGGCACACGGCCCAATCACACGCCTCGCTCAAAGCGGGCGAATGGAAGCGCTCGCAATTTGTTGGTACTGAACTGTACCGCAAAGTGCTGGGCATTATCGGCTTTGGTCGGATTGGACGGCTGGTGGCAAAACGGGCTCAAGCGTTTGGCATGGAAGTGTTGGCGTTTGATCCGTATGTTTCTGAAGAGGTTGGGCAGGAACTGGGCGTCACGCTTGTTGATTTGGATGATTTACTGGCTCAGTCTAACTATATTAGCCTGCATACAGCGCTCCAGCCCGAAACCGAAAAAATCATCAATGCCCAAACGATAAGCCAAATGAAACCGGGCATGATCCTGATCAACGCTGCTCGCGGCAAATTAATCGATGAAGCGGCGTTGGCTGAAGGGCTGAAAAACGGTCAGGTTAAAACGGCCGCAATCGACGTGTACCAAAGCGAGCCACCGCAAAATAACCCATTGATTGGCTTGCCCAACGTGCTGCATACGCCTCATTTGGGGGCCAGCACAGAGGAAGCGCAGCGGGATGTGGCCACCCAAATTGTTGACCAGGTGCTAGATGCCTTGCGCGGGACAGACTTCCGCAATGCCATCAATTTACCGTTCCAGGCTGGGCCAGATTTTGCGGCAACACGGCCGTATATGGAATTGGGCGAGAAGCTCGGTCGCCTACACTGCTACTTGGCCAACGGGGCTATTCGTCGTGTCGAGATGGAAGTGCGCGGTGAAACCGTTAATGAACTGATTAAACCGATTGCCGCGGGACTGCTCAAGGGCATTCTGGAAAAATCGATTAGTGATCAGGTGAACTACATAAACGCCCCGCTGCTGGCTGAAGAAAATGGTATTGTTGTGGCCCAAACCAAATCTGCCAGCTCATTGGATTATGCCAATCTTATTTCTTGCCGCGTTACCTGGGATGGCGGCGAACGCACCCTGGCTGGCATGTTGTTTGGCGGTGTTGAGCCGCGCATCGTTCAGGTTGATGATTACAAACTGGATGCCCGTCCAGACGGGCATGTGCTGGTGATGCAAAATAGAGATGTGCATGGCGTCATCGGCCAGGTTGGCACCATAATGGCTGCTTATGAAGTTAATATTGCTGAGTGGCGCATGGGTCGAGACAAACCGGGTGGCCAGGCGCTGTCGTTCATTAATCTAGACAGCAAACCGGGCAAAGAAGTGATTGATGCCG
>CBDUOF010000347.1:0-6290 GCA_965368765.1 uncultured Anaerolineae bacterium
CATGGCACTGAATTATGAAAACAAATCCTCAATTTATCCAAAGCATTCAGTCCGGTTTGCGCTATTGGCAGAAAAAAACCAAGGCGATGGGGCCGACGCAATTACAATGGCTCGACACCCGTCGCCACAACCTGCATCAGGCGATTATCTTTGGCTTAAACCAGCCAGAAACATGGGAAGACACGGCCAAACTGCTGCTGCAAACCTTTGACTTCAGCGAATGGCACAGCTATTGGCAAGAGTGGGTTTCCGTCTTTGAGCAGGCGCTGACCAATGCGCCAGAAAAGGAGACCGGGTTATACGGCCGTCTCCAAAACCGTCTGGGGCAGCTCTACCGCCTTGACAACCAGCTACCGCTCGCCAAAGCACAGCATCAGGCGGCTTTGGCCTTAGCACAACAGTTGCAGGATGAAGAATTATTGGCAATCACCTACAACTGCATCGCTGAATTTCACTTGAGTCAAAAAAATGTGGAACTGACCAAAGCAAATGGGCAAGCGGCCCTGGAACTGACCCGGGCAAAGCCAGAATTAAGGCGTCTGGAAGCGTTCACGCACAGAATTTTGGGGCAAATTGAGGGCTACACGGGGAATTACACCGCCGCTATAAAGCATTATCAGCACGCGGGTCACTACTGGCGAGAGGTTAATAATCACATTTATCTAGCACGCTCTCTGACGGATCTAGGCAATGCTTATGTCAATAATAAAGAATTTTCCTCTGCTGAAAAGGCTTATGAAGAAGCTGGTGAAATATTTGCATCTTCAGAATATATGAAAGATAAAGCAATCGTCTATTTGAATTTAGGGGTACTTCATTACCGACAGGAGGCATGGCCAGAAGCTGAAGCGGCCTTCCTGCAAATTAACCCCATCTCCTTGCAAGAGCAAAAGGAGTTTGGGCTACTTGCCCAGTTTTACAACAATGTCGGTAACGTCTATTTGAAGATGGCGCAATGGGGAAAAGCGTCTGACTATTTGACTGAAGCGATCAAAATCTTTCGTCAGAGAAATGTCGAGGATGAATTAGGCAACAGTTTGGGCACCATCGCCTCCGTATACGTGCAGCTTGGTGATCGAACAAGGGCGCTGCATTGCTTTGAGGAGGCCCTGGCCTTGCTGGCAAAGTTTCCAGAGAGCGCATGGGCCCAACGTCTAAGCGTAGAATTTAGGGCAGAATATCAACGCGTGTCGGCAATGGAAAATGAGGACTGTAAAGTATGAGCCAGCCAGCCACCGCCGCCTGGCTCATTTTTTATGGGTGACCTAGCCTGAGCAAGTGGTGCTTTGAGCCTGGCTACAGTCAGCCAACACAGGGGCGCTAATCGAGGCGCCAGCTAACATCAGGGCCAGTGCAGCAGCAGCGACAAGATAGATTACTTTGCGGCGAATTGCAAGTGTCATGATAGTTTCCCTTACCAGTACGGTTGGTTGTGCTTTGCCAAGATGACTAGAAGCGGGGAATGGCCGTTTCCCTTTCTGTCCGTCTCACAAAGCTGCTCACTTCAAAAGTAGCTGTATACAGTCCACAACAGCGTACTTTTTCTGTGCCAAGACATCCTGATGAAGGTCTGAAAATCAGCTGATCATTCACTGATCGTGCCAAAACAAAATCATTTGCAAGGGGTAATATGAGCGGTAGCGTGGAATCGTCACGAGGGGGGCGCTTCTGGCGTGATTTTCGCAAAGAGGAGGTTGCCTGCCTGAGTCGCTTATTTACGATGGGCAGCAGCGGGGCTGTGGTTGGGCTAGCCGGCGCCGGCAAATCGAACCTGCTGAATTACATTTCGCTGTTCCCAGAAAGGGTAAATATAGCCGGTCCAGCCCGCTTTTATGCACTGGTTCCCGTCAATTTGAATCAGCTTGTGGATTGGCAACCTATCACGCTTTTTCGCTTAATCTTGCGTGCCTGCCGACAGGCCCGTGTTCAGTTTTCAGAACCGGTGCCAGCCGTGATCGAGCAGCTCTACGAAGCAAACATCACGACAGGGGATCCGTTTCTGGCCCAAACGGCCGTTTATGATTTGTTGGTCGCTGTCGAAAAAACTCAGGGGCGGGTTGTGCTCATTCTGGATCAGTTTGATCGCTTCTGCCACGACGCCTCCCCAGAAGTCACCCTGCTGCTGCGCGGCCTGCGTGACAGCTTCAAGGAAACGTTGATCTACTTGGTGGGGATGCGCCAGGCAGTGATGTATATGCCAGAACCAACCGTGTTGGGCGAACTCTATCAGCTGTTGGACAGTCACGTCTGCTGGGTAGGAGCGATGAGCCAGGCAGATGCCCAACAGCTGATCAACCGCGAAGCTTACCGGGCACAGCAATCCATGACACAAGCTGAGACAGACCGGCTTATCGCCTTAACGGGCAGCTTTGCCGCCCTGCTAAAGGCCGCTTGCGCCTGGTGGCTGGCACTTTCTGAACGGCCGTCGCTAACCAATTGGCGACATCATTTGGGCCACTACCCCACCATACAACGACGACTGACTGACATCTGGCAAGGCCTGACCCAGGAAGATCAATGGTTAATGGCCCAAATACGAAGCGACACGCTACCAGGTCAGGCCAGCGACGCAGCAGATGCATTGGTGCGATTGGCACAGCGGGGGCTTTGCGAACAAATTGCCGGGCAGTGGCAAATTAAGGGAGAGCTATTGCATGACTTTGTGCAAACGGCCGTTCAGCCGGGGCTGGGGCGCATTTGGCAAAAAGCGTTAACCGGAGAACTGTATCAGGGGAAGAAGCGGCTGGAAGGATTACGGCCGTTAGAAGAAGCACTCCTCATCTTTTTTGTGCAAAATCCCTACAAACCTCACACAAAATCAGAGATTATTCGGCAAGTGTGGTCAGACGGCACCCAGATCGAAGGCGTCACCGACGACAGCCTCTACCAAACGGTACGCAGCGTGCGCCAAAAGATTGAGCCGGAAACGGCCGATTCACCAGTCTACTTGCTAACAAAACGGGGCGTCACTGAAGGCGGCTACCAGTTTTTTCCGGAAGGCTATCCAGCAAAATAGCAGCAGACACGATTTCCGATTGCTTCAGAAAGTTTTCAGGTTCAGCCCGATTAAACTTCGCTGTGCTCCACATCGAACACATGCGAATGAAGATTGGCGATCCACTGCTTGCCTTCCTGCGTTTTGCGCAGGTAATGCAGCGCATCTTGAATGTGTGGCCGAACAACAAGCCAGTAAAACTTGGTAAAGTTTTGCCGCATGTGGCCTGGGCTGGTGTAGCCAATGCGGGCATTTTCTCCAGTTTCCTCAAATTCATAAAACAGTGCCGGAACCTTGCGCAAATAATCGGGATCGCCCAACTGGCCGATAAAATCAGCGGCGCGTACCAGTCCGGCAAAACTGCCCGTTTCTTTATAGAATGGGTCATCAGGGACAGGGAAACGCGTCATTTCAATGTAGCTGGCAATGGTTTTCGCATCGACCTGGCTGACAAGAGAATTGCCAAATCGTTCCATAACAAATAGCTTGCTTCGATCAACATGGTAAGGCGTTAGCGCCGCATCCGTGCTGCCAAATGGCAATTTTACCGTGTCGCCGTTGCGACCTGTGGCATATTCCTCTTCTGTGTCGTGCTGGCAAACGCCCTTCACATACCCGATATCGTGGCACAGCAGCGCCATCATAAAATGCAGCCAGTCGCTGGGGGTGATGCCGCCTTCGCCAAGATGTTTTCCTTTGAGAATGGCCTGACCAACCAGCGTTACCATGATGGTGTGATCAATGTTGTGGTAAAGTGCGTCTGAATTGGCGATGTTTTCCAGGGCCAACCGCCCAGTCCATTCTAATATGTTGGCATTTTGCGGCTCCATCAGGCTGTAAGTTTGCTGGTAAGCATCCTTAAGCGCCTTAACAAAATGTTCAATCATTAAGCTTTGCAAGTTAAGCATCATGGGGTTATTCCAAATGGTGGTCAAATAGGTTGAGACCTGATCGGCCGAAGTTTTGTAGGGCGTGCATTAGATCGAGCGATTCGGTTTGTTGTTGGGATGCAAGCACACGGTTGCTGCTAATAAGATACATGGCTCTGGGAGGATTGTCTAGCAGCGGAAGCAAAATTCGGGTGAAAATAACGAAAACGCAGGTGCGGACCCTATTGACGACTAATCTGGGCGGCACGAATGACGAGCTTGGTAAACGTTACCTGGACGGCACCGTCTTCTGAGCCGCTGGCGGCAAAGCCGACAACCCCTTTGCTGAAACGGCCGTCTTCGCCTTCTGCTACGAGCTGCCCGTTAACGTAGAAGGCCAAATAGGTTCCGGCACAAACGGCCCGCAGCTCATTGTTTCGTTCTCCTTTACGTACCGCACTATGGGGCTGCCAATCTACGACAGGTGAAGAGATATTACGCGAAACGCGGCGAATAGAAACGAGCCCATCACCGCTGATAAGGAAATAGTAGCCATTTTGGTTGTCGTTGCTGCTGCCACGGCAAACCAATCCGTACGCGTTGTTGGCTTCTGGAGAAAGTTGGCGAACAGCCGTTTCCAGGATCACATCTTCATAACTGACGTCGCTAAAACCCCAGGCGTAGGCAGCAGATACCGAACTTAATTCATAGCCATTGTCTGTACGCTGAACGGCCGTTCCCGCTTCAACATCGAGAGCCTCTGGCCAGTCAGCTGCTTCAGAAAAGTCAGTTTCCAACAGTACCTCCTGTACGGCAACATCTTCCGCAGGGCTAGCGGTACAGCCAGCCAGCAGCAGCGTCATAAGAAAGAGGATCAATTGGCAGGCGCGTCGTTGTTGCATAGAAATCTAAAAAAATCTGATGTTCGCTGTGCTTCCCTGATTTAATGATGAAACAGGCGTAAGCCACTAAAAATGAGCGTCATATTGTGGTCGTTGGCGGCAGCAATCACGTCATCATCCCGCACAGAGCCGCCTGGTTCGACGACATAGTTCACGCCGCTTCGCGCCAGTCGGTCAATGTTGTCACGGAAGGGGAAGAAGGCGTCGGAACAAACGGCGACGTGTTGCAGCTGTTGCAGCCAGTCACGTCGATCGTCACGACTAAGGGTTGCGGGTACTTTTTCAAACAACGCTTCCCAGGACGGTCGTTCTAAGTCGCCAATCTCATCCAAAACATACAAGTCAATAGCATTATTGCGCACGGCGCGATTAACGCCTTCACTAAATTGAAAGCTGAGGACGCGAGGATGCTGACGCAGCCACCAGTTATCCGCCTTGTCACCGGCCAACCGCGTACAGTGAATACGGGACTGCTGTCCAGCGCCCAGGCCAATGACTTGCCCATTGAGCGCGTAACAAACCGAATTGGATTGGGCATATTTGGTCGCAATCATCGCCACGATCAGATCCCGCTTGGCGCTCTCTGGCAACGCCTGGTTAGCGGAGACGATGTTGAGCAGCAGTGCCTCACTAATCTCCGCATCATTGCGGCGCTGGGCAAATGTGATGCCGAAGACTTGCCGATGTTCCATGAGCGGCGGCACATAGTCTGGATCGATTTCTACGATTGGATAACGGCCGTTTTTCTTTTGCTTCAATATTTCCAGGGCGTCCGGTTCATAGCCAGGGGCAATAACGCCATCAGACACTTCGCGGGCGATCAGGCGGGCAGTCATCACGTCTACAGGATCGCTCAGTGCAACCCAGTCACCAAATGATGACATGCGGTCGGCACCCCTCGCTCGGGCATAAGCAACCGCAAGTGGCGTGAGGGACTCCAGGTCATCTACAAAATACGCGCGCGCTTCCTGCCTGGTTAGAGGCACGGCTACAGCCGCCCCTGCCGGACTAACGTGTTTAAAAGAAGCCGCAGCGGGCAAATCCAGCACCGCCTTTAGTTCCTGAACCAGCGGCCAGGCGTTGAGGGCATCCAGCAGATTAATCGTACCCGGCGAGCCATTCAGCACCTTAAGTGGCAGATCTCCTTCCATTGTGTAGATTTGCGCCGGTGTTTGGTGCGGATTGACGCCGTAGCGCAGGCTGAGCTGACTGTGACTATGAGGGAACTGCTGTCGTAAAAAATTGGCAATAGCATCGTCGTAAACGGCCGTGTGCTGAAATGCTTTCAACGCCAACGTTTGCCGGGTAGGCAGATTGGTATCCCCCTGCCCGCGAAGCTCGGCCAACACCTTGTCATAGTCGGCCGGATCACACAATACCGTCACCCGCAAATGATTTTTGGCAGCCGCTCGCAGCAATGTCACACCACCAATATCTATCTGCTCCACGGCTTCTGGCAGCGTCACTTTTTCTTGCGCGATCGTTTGTTGAAATGGATACAGATTACACACGACCAGGTCGATA
>CBDUOF010000348.1:0-6265 GCA_965368765.1 uncultured Anaerolineae bacterium
ATATGGAGTGAAATTTAAGTGAGAATCGGGTGCAAAGCCGGTGCTAGGTTTGGCAACCTTATGGCGCTGGGTATAATCGCCGTCGGCTTTATGAGATGTAATTATCCTAGGAACTTTATATGAAACGAACCATTCTATGCTTAATATTGCTTTCGACGTTGCTGCTGGCTTGCCAGGAAAACGAACCGCTCCCCACAGCAGTTTCTTCTGCCAATGATACAAATGATGGCTTGTCCCCCCCCATTGTAAGTAATGAACCGATTTTGCTGCCAACGGAAACGGCCGTAATCCCTACCGTGACGCCCGACGTGCCCCTGGCCGCCAGAGTAAATGACGAACCGCTCCTGTTGACGACCTTTGAAGCTGAGCTGGCCCGTTATCAGCAGGCATTGGTCGAGCTCGGCGGTGGCAGCAGCGAGGTCGATTATCAATCGGTGGTGCTTGATGCGCTCATTGAGCAGGTCTTGATTCGTCAGGCAGCGGAGGCGCAAGGTGTTGTGGTGACCGACGAAATGGTTGACCAGGAGATGGCCGAACTGCAGGCGAAAGCTGGGAGTGCCGAAAATTTTGCGGCCTGGTTAGAAACCTATCACTATTCCGAAGAAGAGATTCGCAATGAGGCCGCTTACGGCCTATTTCTAGAAAACATGGTAGCGACGGTCACCGCCGATGTGCCTTTCTCTGTTGAGCAGGTACACGCTCGGTACATTCAGGTCGATGACTTCAATCTGGCCACCAGTTTGCTAAGTCAGATTCAGAACGGTGATGATTTTGCGACATTGGCTCAACTATATTCCCTGGATCGCATTACGGGAGAAAATGGGGGCGATTTGGACTTCTTTGCGGCTGGGTCGCTGCTGGTGCCAGAAGTGGATGCGGCGGCTTTTGCCCTGACAGAGCCAGGCAGTGTCAGTGACGTGATTACGGCCGTCAATCGGGATGGCAACCCTGTTTATTATATTGTCCAGCTGATAGAACGTGACCCGGAACGGCCGTTAGAAGCTGGCGCCCGATCTATTTTGTTGCAGCAGGCCTTTGAAACCTGGCTGGATGAACTTTGGCGAACCGCCAACATCGTCCTGCTCTTGGAGAGTGGCTCTTAAGGAGCCCAGGGACAAATGGCAAAAAGGCGTCAACAAACAGGATGTATCGGTAGATTGGTAAGCATGGCTGCGGCATTGCTGCTGCTCGTTTCTGTTGCGATTGTGGCGCTAGTGATCCTGTTTTTTGTTGCGCCGGAGCGCGTTCCCCAGCTCGCCATTCTACAAGATCCCCCTGCCTTGCCTACGCTGGCTTTGCCGGTGGCCCTGGCGCCAGAAGAGGAGCTCCCGACGCTGGTAGCTGCCATCGAGATTCCATCGGCGACCCCGTCACCTGGCTCAGCCGGGCTGGCACCAACCTGGACACCTCCTGCCCTGCTGCCAACCGTCACCCCCCTACCTTTTAGCACCCTGAAGCCATCTGTTACGCCATCACCCCTACCCATATTTCCAACTAAAACTGCAACGCCAACGCCCACGCCTACAAATACGAATACGCCTACCGCCACCCCGCTTGGCCCGACCCCGACACCGAGCCCAACCCGATCTGCGTTTCCGTTTACCAAGACAGACAACAGCCCATTTTATTTGCAGAATCATGCCAACAATGCCGGATGTGGCTGGCTGGGTTTGGCTGGCGAGGTGCTGGATCTAACCTTAAATCCGGTGCCGATTGACAGCTATCGGGTGCATGTGTGGGGCGGCGGCATTGATGAGCGCATCATTGTGGGGAGTGCTCCGGACTATGGGCCATCGGGCTGGGAGCAATTTGTTTTTGATTCGCCCGTTATGCGTGATTACAATGTACAGCTAGAGTCGCCAAACGGAACGGCCGTTTCCCAGATCTACCGTGTACAGACGCGTCCCAACTGCAACGAAAATCTACTGCAAATCAACTTTATCCAAAACCATTAACCACCCTTACTCGCCCTCTAGCTGTAAGGTGTAAGTGGCCGGCTCACCGTAAAATTCCCGTACCACAATACTCCAGCGACCTTCATTCATGATCGGATATGCCAGAACTTGTTCCGCTTCGCCCAATTGCGCCTCATCAATTGACCATACCTGATTGCCATCTGGATCATAAACAATAAAGAGCAAATCAGCATTATCGCTGTTCGGTACCAGTTCAATATCAATCACATCCTCATCGCCTGCCTCAAAATACCAGACCACGGTTTGGCCCGCCTGCAATGAGCCAGACTTGGACTCCCCGTAGCTAATTGTTCCAGCACTATCTGGTAAAGCTGCCTGATTGGCTCGCAAAGTAACTTCATACCGGCCCGCTTCCCCGAAAAAATCACGAATTAGAATGAGATATTGGCCGTCATGCAACAATACATAGTTGATTGTCTCAGGTTCACCTGAGAGAAATGCGTCTTGTTCAGCCACACGATTGATATTTTCGTCCAATAACCAAACGTCGAGGTCTAAATTGCTGTTTAGGGGGTTTGCCGTAATCGAGAGTTCATCACCCGCCTTACCGGTAAAAAACCAGGCATGCGCCTCATTTTCGCGCAGGGTTTCTTGGGCCGTTTGTCCAAATATTAGATCGCCGGCATCAAAAAAGTTTGTGGTGCTGTCACTACCCTGATCTAACGACAACGAGTAACGGCCCCCTTCTCCTGCAAAGCTTCTCACCAGGATTGAGTATTCTCCGGTTAGGGGCAGGTCCAATCCGGCAACCACTTCAGCATCCCCGCTAAACCCTTCATCCAGGGCAGCCAGGCGCGCGCCGTCTGGGCCATAAATGTCCAGGATGGCATCAAATTGATTTTCTGGTGTTAAAACGATGCTGACAAGATCGCCTGCATTGCCAGAAAATTTCCACACATGCTGACCGCCACGAACCAAATCGCTTTGGATCGTTTGCCCTAGCGCCAGCTGTCCACCGCCGCCGAAAAGTGGGTCTTCAGTAAGTACCAGGCTCAACGTGTAACGCCCCGGCGAGCCAAAAAATTCACTTACTTCAACAACGTATAGACCACTGTCCAACAGCAGATTGTCAACCATCGTTTCTGTATCTCCAGCATACCCATTATCAATACGCGTTACGGTTTGGCCCCTCGGACCAATAAGCGAGAGAATGAGATCGATATCTTTGTTATCCGGGCTGACCGTGAGCGTGGCATACCGTGCGCCTGGCAGACTAAATGTCCAGACATCTTTGATCGCTGGCCCCAAGTTACCGTTGACCAAATCTTGCTGCCCCAGGCTACCGATAACGTTGGCTGATCCATCTTGAATAACGATGTCGGAGTAGATGTTGTGCAGCACAATGCTGCTGGCCATTTTTTCAAACGTGGTGATATATTGCGGCCATTGTTCGCTGTTGGCACTCAAGATAAATAATGCCTGGGTTTGCTGGTTGATTGCCCCAGCCAGAGCAGTGGTAAAAAGATAGATACGGGTGCGCATGCTTAGGTCGCTTGTGGAGAAAATTAAGGGTGCGCCTTCCAAATCGATGTAGGCACCGGTAACAAGGCCGCCTGTCCCGACGGAGGCGGAGACCGGCATGGCTTGGGTAATCACGGTTCTCTCGACTGCGAGATCCATCGCAAGTCGGTTTAAAGAAGCCTGGGGTGTATTGGGTGGCAGATCGAGGTGGGCGATGAGACCTGCGACATAGGCGCCAGTGCCAATGGTTTTGTTGCCGAGGAGACTATTGCCGGTGCGTTCTGAATTGGCCAGAAGCATGACGGTGATGCCAAGTTCGTTGGCGGTTACGGCCGTATCGACCTGACCAGAAAGGTTAATCCAGGTCGGTGGGGCAAGGAGCTGTAGTCCTGTTGCCGGGTTCCCAATTTGCTGCCAGCCAGCAAAGGCAGGCGTTGTGGGGGCGGGCGTTGGTGCTGGTGGGGGGACGCTGGTGGATTGTGGTTTGGTAGGAATGGGTAAAGTGGCTGATTGGCTTGCTACCACAGGGGTATCGTTGGCTAAGGGCACAGATTCGGCGGTAATGAGGTCCTGTTCATCGTCACTCATTGGTTGGCAGGCCACAACGGCCGTTAGCACTAAACCAATGAGCACGCAGGCCCAACTAGATTTTTGCATGGACTATTCTCCTGTTCTCTCCATTCATCGTGCGCCACTGTCATTGGCACACTCGTTCCGCTTCAGAAGCAAACGTCAATTGACGAACAATACAACTGTGAACGTGCTTCCGGTTAACTGCTTCGCATTGAGCTGGATGCCCCTCGGAAATTGTTGAGCGAAACATGTTCTTGCTCACCTAGCCAGGTGCGGCAAATAAGCAAGGACAACCGACATATGCACCAAACGGTTAACAAATCTGGAGCAGTTTGGTCGGATGAACGCGGCTGTTCGGTTAAAGCGTGTTCCAGAAAAACTAGGAGCTAGGAACGCGCCAATCGTTGCCGATGATGATCAGGATATCGTAGTCGCCGTCAGGGTTGGTGCCGCTGCTGACGTTGAGCGGTGGGACATGCATCAACTGCGTCAGGTAACGGCTTGTGTTGGGGTATGATCCATAGGTGATGATTTGAGAGGTGAGGTAGGTCGAGGCGTCGGCATTGCCAATTTCGGTAACGGTGATGCCGAACTTTTCTAAATATTCCTGCGTAGAGCCAGCCAGGCCAAATTCGGCCGTGCCATTTTGCACAGCCACGCGAGCCTGTTCGGCCTCCATAAGGGCAGGAAGATTTTCAATAACCGGCGTTGGAATTGCCGGGGGGGCGAACAGCTGATCTCTTAGCTGTCGGATATTTTCCCGTACGGGAACCAGTACCTGACGGCCGTCTGGCGTCGTTTCATTGTAGACATAGTTGAAGTCTAAAACGGCCGTACGAATGCTGTCACGCGGAATATCCTGAGCCAGCAAAGCTAACTGAATCGCCTCATCAAGCGTCATATTCGTCCGCACATTTTCCTGTGACGTTTGCCACAGCTGCGGCGCTTGGGCAATGAGTTGCGGTAAACTATTGAGATCAAAAATCTGTTCTCGTACCGCTAGAATTACAGCTTGCTGACGCCCGGCACGGTCAACATCTCCGCCGAACGTCGCCCGCGTGCGCGCATATTTTAGCGCTGCCTCACCATCTAAAAACTGTTCACCTGCTTCAATCGAATAAGGATCATTACCATAACACCGATCGGGGTAAGCAGGATCATCGATCGCTTCCGGGACATCTATCTCAATGCCCCCAATGAGATCGACCACCTCTACAAATGCATCAAAATTAACGGCGACATAATAATTTATAGGAACCCCTAACAATGTCTCAACGGTTTGGACAGCTAAAGCTTGTCCGCCACCGGGATACTCGTAAATTTCACCTAAATAGTTTGCCTGGTTGATTCGGTCTACGCCAAAATCCGGGATCTCTACCCACAGGTCACGCGGTAAAGACAAAACGGCCGCAGACAACCCCACTGGATCAATGGTCAACACCATGATGCTGTCTGTATGGGTAGGTCCCTCTTCTTCACACCGCTGATCAATGCCCATCAACAAAATCGAAACGCGATTTTGCCCGTCCCAGCGATGGAACGCGTCTGTAGAAAGAATAGGGGCAGGCTGATTGTCTCCAGACGTAGATTCAGTGCTGCTGCTTGGTGCAGGGAGTGCCTGGTTAGCCTGATCGTTGCTGCCGCTTGTATTTGTAAATTCAGGGTTGATGACTTCTAAAGAGGAAACGGTTGCGCGAACCGTTTGGTACAGCCACACCGAACTGCCAATGAGCAAAATTATGAGACCGAGACCGAGAACTATGATTGCCCAAAGGGGCAAACGAAACCGGGCTGGTGCGCGTCGAGATGAAGTAGATTTCATAATCTATTGCGTGTTCCATGCCGGAATGGCGTGAAGGATTATAGCATAAAAGTCAGTTGGAACATCAAATAATTGATTTTGGCACAATCTTAGGGCGCACGTCGGTACGTGCTGGCGGCAACTTGGTGCAGGCTGCGTTCGCCTGAAGCGGCGCCAATTGGGCCAGTCTATATATGCGTTTCTTGACTCAATTGTTATTTGTGAAGGCATCTTTTATAATGCCTCCCTTGTGATGAGAAGATATCAAAAGTGGCTCCCTATTGTTCTGATCTTGCTGCTGGCATTTGGCCTTCGTTTGTTTGAGTTAACCGATATCCCCCCTGGGTTAACCCACGATGAGGCCAATCATGGCCGGGAAGCTATCGGTATTTTAGAGGGTGTTGTCCTTTTCTTTTTCCCCTTGAATTATGGCAGTGAACCGCTTTACAGCTAC
>CBDUOF010000349.1:0-6252 GCA_965368765.1 uncultured Anaerolineae bacterium
ACCTGGTGGATGTTGCCGCCACGGGATTGGAGCTGGGCAACGGCCGTTTGCAGATGGTCGCGATGCCCAGCATGAACCAGCGGTCCCATTTGACTGCTTTCTTCAAGGGCATGGCCAATCTTCACCGTCATTAGCGCATCCAAGGCACGCTCTAGCAGTTCGTTATAAATCGTGTCCTGCACAATGAGCCGCCCCAGCGCACGGCACCATTGCCCATTCAACGTCGTCATCCCGGCCACAATGCCCTGGGCTGTCTTGTCCAAATCTGCGTCCTCAAGCACGATCATCGCATTGTTGCCACCCAGCTCTAGCTGTACAGGCTTGAAATCACGCGCACAGGCCTGGGCTACGGCACGTCCTCCCGCCAACCCGCCCGTAAATGAGACGCAGCGGATTCGCTCATCATTCACCAACGTGGCCCCAATGTCTGAACGGCCGTTTACCAACTGAAACACGCCCGCTGGCAGGTCAACCGCTTCTGCCGCCCGCGCCAAAAAAACGGCCGAATAGGGCGACCATTCGCTTGGTTTGAGGATAACAGGGCAGCCTGCCGCCAACGCCGCACCGACCTTATGGGCCGCCAGCGCTGCTGGCGCATTCCACGGCGCAATGCAGGCCGCTGGCCCCCACGGCTGGCGATGGATTTCCACATCGGCAAATTCGCCGGGCAGCGTCTGACACGTCCCACTACCCCGCAGCATCTCTGCCGAAGCAGTGAATGTGAGATGAGTAATCATATTGACGAGCCGCGAAGTGTTAATAACAATGCCCGTCGTCAACGACTCCAACTGGGCAATTTCTTCCACATGCTCCGCCAACCAGGCGCCCATTTGTGCCACCAAATCAGCCCGTTCGGCTATGGGCAGCTTCCGCCAAATGCCCGATTGATGTACCTGCCACGCCGCCGCCAGCGCCCATTCTACATTTTCAGGGCTTGTAGCCCGCTGATTTGCGATGAGATTGTTATCGTGAGGGTTATAGTTGGCGGTTGTGAATTCGACAGACGGCCGGACAAATCCACCGGCAATATAGTCCATCAAATCGGGGATACTATTTTGTTTCATTGCTGTTCTACCTCAATATAGCGTATAGCGTCAAAGCATCTCGCCAAGCAATTCGCTATACGAAATACGCTATTTATTTATACCGTAAACACATCCTGACCATGCCCTTCCACCACCATTTTGGCCGCTTCCAGACGGCCGCGTTCTGGCGGGAAGGCCATTACCAAGCCCATCGTCACGTCGCGCAGCATGCGGGCAATCACGCCGCTGTTGCCTGTGTTGCTCGTGCCGCACATTTTTAGCGCACCCTGTACGACATTGAGTGCCGCTTCTGACGCTACGCCCTTGCACAGGCGCCACTGCTGAATCACCAGCGGTTTAGGCAGCAGCGGCGGTTCAGATGTCTCTAGATCGAGCTGGCGAAGGAGCCACAAACGTCCGGTTTCCATCTCAACCGTCATTTTGCCGATTAATTCTTGATGAAACGGACTGGTGGCAATGGGCAAGCCGCTGTCTTTAAAGGTCATCTCAGTGGTGTAGTTGAGGGCATAATCATAGGCTTGTTTGGCCGCGCCCAGGTAAATGGCCGAAATCGCCAATTGGTTGCCCAGGAGCGAGCCACGACTCATTTGCATCAAGGTGACAAACGCGCCTGGAATGGCCAGGGCGTCAGCATCAGGGACAAAGACGTTTTCCATCACGATACCCTGTGACGAGGTGGCCCGCATCCCCAATGAATCCCACTGACTGCGCTCGGTCACGCCTGGGGCATCTTGATTTACAAAAAACATGGCCAGCCCTGCGGCCGTTTCCGTACCTTCCAGTTTTGCGGCGACCAGATAGTCATCCGCCACGCCCGTATTGCAGCCAAAGCTCTTTGTGCCGTTGAGCAGCCAGCCGCCCTTCGTTTTGGTGGCCTCGGAGGAGATAAATACGGCACTCTTGGACGATTTGGCCGTTTCGCTGGCAAAGTTACCCAACAGCTTGCCTTCGCTGCCCATTTTGCGCAGCACCTTCTCACCAAATGCATGAACAATGGGTGCATCGGCCTCGCTAAACTTGCCCGCCCCTACGGCCTCCAGGGCGAGTAGCCCACGAGAAACCGTGCTGCAATGGAAAAAATAGGCCAACGCCGTGGAAGGGCAAGCGGTGCCCAAGGCAAACGTAGCAGCGGCCAAATCACGCAGGGTCCCGCCCAAACCACCATATGCTTCTGGCACGACCAGACCCAACAGCCCAGCCTGGCGCAACGTTTCTTTATGCGGACGGTAAAATTCACCAGCGGCGTCGGATGCAGCGGCGTGTTCGCGCAGCGCGGGCAGCACGCTTTCCACACGCTTTGCCCGTTCTATTTCAGCATCGGTCATGCGTTCGAGGAAGTATTGGCCAGTTAATAGATGATTTTGCATTGGTGTGAATCCTTTCTTATTGCGTATTGCGTATTCCGTATCTTTGTTTTACACAATACGTTCTAAATCGTTAACGGCCGTTTCTGATACTGCCCCAACGCCGGACCCACGATACGGCCGTTGTCAAAAATTAGGTTGCCGCGCAAATAGGTCTGTTTGACTTGCCCGCTTAGTTCCTGGCCTTCAAATGGCGTGTAACCCTGACCCGACTGCGACTCAGCGGCGCGCACCGTAAAAGATTGATTCGGATCGAGCAGCACCAGATCGGCGTCAAAGCCGGGTGCGATATCCCCTTTGTTAAGCAAGCCCAACCGCTGGGCCGGATTCCAGCACAGCAGCTCCGCCATTTGGTTCAGAGGCAGGCCGCGCTTGTGGCCTTCGCTATACACGCCAGAAAGCAAATACTCCGTGCCGCCAAAACCAGATTTAGACATCCAAATGTCCTCAGGGTGTTCGGCACTATATTTAATTTCGCTGCGGCAGCAGGCATGGTCACTCACGATCCAATCGATTTCCCGATTGAGCACCTTCTCCCACAAAAATTCCACATCTTCGCGAGGGCGAATGGGGGGATTGACCTTGGCCAGCACCTGGGTTGGTGTATCAATATCCAGCAGCAAATGGCCGACCGTCACCTCACGACGGAAGTTAATGTGGGGAAATATTTCTTGCATCATCAGAGCAGCCTGCACCGCTTTGCGGCTGCTAAGATGGAGCAAATTGATGTTGAGGCACTCCGTTTCGTAAGCCAAATAGCTGGCAATGAAAACGGCCAATCCTTCAGAATGCGGCGGGCGGGCGGCGTTGTAAGCATGCAGCCCTTTCAGCTTGCCTTCGCGCTCCACAATGGCGGTGTAGGCATTCAAAATATCGGCAATTTCGCAGTGCAAACTCAAGCTGATGAAGGGTGCTTGCTCTGGATAATCGTGCAGCATCTCTTTCATGCGCCGCATGATGAATTCAAAATGGGCAAAATCGTACCGTTCGCCCGGTTCTAGCTGGAGAAAGTTGTGCTGCTGGTCGGAACGGCCGTGTAGCCCATGTCCGCCATAAAACATGAAGATTTTGAACGACGAGACGCCAAAATCTGTCATCAGCATCGGCATCTCTTCAATATGCTTTTGGTTGATGGGGGCCAAATGATAGCCGTAATCGACCCAGTAATTACCCTGCGACAGCGCCAAAACCTCAGGGAAAAAGTCGCGGTAAGGGCCGCCTTTGTTCAAGTAATATTCGCCCGTGCGGAAGTAGGTCATGGCGGTTGTGACGCCGCCCATGGCCGCTGCCTTGCTCTCGGTGATTGCATCCTGTGCCAAGGGCTGATAAATGCCCACATGCATGTGGGCATCGACCAGACCGGGAAAGGCAAGAAGGCCGCCGCCATCGTGCACTGCCTTGCTTTCCTCTGCCGGTATGTCTGGCGCGATGCGCGCAAATTTACCGTCCTTAATGCCGATGTCTGTGGCGGGAACGGCCGTTTCATTGGGTCGCACCAGCCGTACATTTTTGATAATGAGATCGAGTTCGGGGGTCATGGATTCCTCGTATTTCGTGTTGCGTATTGCATAAGAACGGTGCCACGGCATACGCAATACGTAATAAAAATCAACGAATAATTGTTTGATCCAGCAGTTGTTCAATTTCCTCGGTTGAATATCCTAATTCCTGCAATATTTCGGCCGACTGTGCGCCAATTGCCGGGGGATCGCTGCGGATGTCGAAATCTTCATCACCGAGGCGGATAGGGAGTTTGGGTAGTTTGGTTTTACGGCCGTTCGGCAATGTCGTCTCCAGCAGTCCGCCGCCTTCATTTAGCTGCACATCGTCAAACAAATCCTCCGGACGGGCAATGGGACTGAAGGGCAGGTTGGCCGCTTCGCAACGCGCCAGCACGTCCGCTTTGGGCAGCGATTTGAGTATGTCCTGAATGGCAGGCAGCAGCCAGGATTGGTGGGCAACCCGGCCGTTGTTTGAGTCAATCCGCTCATCTTGACGCCACGCTTCACGGTCAAACGCGGTGCAAAATCGCGCCCATTGTTGGTCACTCGTGACGCCAATGAAGACACGTCCGCCTTCAGCCACCTCGAATTGGTGGTAGATGCCCCAGGCACTGACGCGCGCAGGCATCGGCGGCACTGGCTCGCCAGACATGGCAGCATAGCTCATGTGTTGTCCCATCAGGAATACGGCCGTTTCAAACAGCGTGCTTTTGACCAACTGACCACGCCCCGACTGGTCCCGTTCGCGCAGCGCCAACAAAATGCCAATAACGCCGTTCATCCCCGTCATGATATCGACAACCGAAGCCCCAGCACGGAGCGGATCGCCAGGCCGCCCGGTCATGTAGGCCAGTCCTGACATCATTTGCACCACTTCATCCAGGGCCATCCGGTTTTCATAGGGGCCTGGCATAAAGCCTTTCAGGGAACAGTAAATCAGCCCTGGATAGCGGTCTCGTAAGGCTTCATAGTCAAAACCAAGCCGTGCCATTGTGCCCGGGCCAAAGTTTTCGATGAGGATTACGGCCGTTTCCATCAGCCGATGCACCACCTGCTTTCCCGCGGCCGTTTTCAAGTTGACCGACAAACTCTTCTTGTTGCGATTGGTGTACGGCGCAAAGCCCATACCAAACCCCTGCAAGCGGCGCGTCGGATCGCCATCGGGGGCTGGCTCCACTTTAATAACTTCTGCGCCAAAGTCAGCCAGGTACATCCCGGCGCTGGGCCCCAGCACAGCGTGAGTAAATTCGAGAACGCGGATTCCGGTGAGTGGTTGCAAGTTTATTATTCCTGAATATGGCAGTTGAAACTGCGGTAATCGTTACAAAGACCGCCTTCACGGTCTAAGCTTCGTCGGCGAAGGCCGACTTCGTAAAAGTTGCTGCGAATTCATTCGCCATAGCTTCCTTTTGCCCTCAAATAATTAACCAGCCCACCCGCCTGCAAGATCGCAAACATTACATCGGGCATTTTAGTGGCGCGGTAGGTTTTAACGGCTGTTTCATCCCTTACCTCCCCATTCAACAAATCCACCCGCAAGCGTGAGCCAGATTGAATCGTGTGGGCACCAATCTCGACCAGCGGCAAGCCAATATTGATGGCATTGCGGTAAAAAATACGGGCAAAGTAGGCGGCCACCACCACACTCACCCCAGCCGCTTTCAGCGCCAGCGGGGCCTGTTCCCGCGAAGAACCACAGCCAAAGTTGTCGCCTGCTACCAAAATATCGCCTGGCTGCACCCTATCCTTAAACGTCGGATCAAGGTCTTCCAGCACATGCGCCGCCAGGTGACTCATGTCGAGCGTCTTGGTGTACTTCCCGGGAATAATACGGTCAGTATCGATATGGTCGCCGTAGACGTGGGTGGGAGCGGTGAATGGTTGCATCGTGTGCGTTGCGTATTGCGTAAAGCCGATTTCATACGGAAAACGCAATACGCAATATCTCCTTTGGATCGATAATTTCGCCAGCTACGGCTGCTGCCGCCACTACTGCCGGGGAAGCCAAATAAACTTGTGATTGCGGGTTGCCCATGCGGCCGCGAAAGTTGCGGTTCGTGCTGGAAATCACCACTTCGTCATTACCGGGAATGCCCTGATGGGTTCCCACGCAAGGCCCACAGCCGGAGGTAATAAAGGTCGCGCCAGCCTGCGACAGGATTGCGGCGGTGCCGTCCTGCAACGCGGCGTTGAAAACAGCCCTGGATGCTGGCGCCATGATGAGGCGCACGCCAGGGGCCAACGTTTGCCCTTTTAATATATGTGCTGCTTCGTGCCAATCCTCCAAACGGCCGTTGGTGCACGAACCAATAAACGCCATGCTCACCTTCTGGCCTAATG
>CBDUOF010000350.1:0-6239 GCA_965368765.1 uncultured Anaerolineae bacterium
AAGGCAGGAATCCACCCGCTGGATACCCGCCTTCGCGGGTATGACAGTCGAGAGAGACCTGAATAGATACAACCTTTCTACAATTGAGATTGATCGAATTCGGGAAAATTATACCCTTTTTGTGAGGATAGAGCAGATAAGAGCAGGAATGCGGAGCACCACGGAAAACTGCAGCCTTGCACGGAGATTAAGAACTTTTGTCTTTCCGCGGCGTAACGCTGCGTTGCAAAATCATAGCTATTTTACGGAACTGAATGGAGGAATTGCAAAACGGCCGTATTAAACGCCTCCGGTTGGTCGATGGGCGTGCCGTGGCGCGAGTTGGCTATCACCTGAAGCCGCGCCGTGGGCATTTCTCGCACGTAGGCTTCCTTGTTGGCTACCGGCGTGTAATCCATGTCGCCACTGATGACCAGCACAGGGCATTGAACGCGCCCCAGCTGCCCGCGTACGCTCCAGCCAATGAGCGCATTGGTCGCCGCCTTGTAGGCTTTGGGATCGTTTTCGCGCATCTGCTGTACAAAAAGCGTCTTATACTCGGCCAGATGCGGCTCGGGGAAGAGCCGTTCACCAATAAATTCGCCAATTTTTTCCATCGAGGTGAAGTTGAGCACCAGTCGCCGCTGCAAAATTTGCCAGCGCTCTTTCCAATTTTGCGCAATTAGCTCTGGCCCACTGTTCACGATTGTTAGACTTCTAAGGCGTTCTGGCTGCTCCACCGCCATCTGGAAGCCAATCATGCCGCCCATGGACAGCCCCACCAGATGAAATGCGTCAATTTTGAGGTGTTCTAACAGGGCAAAAATATCTTGAGCAAATTGAGGCACGCTGTAGGGGCCAGGGGGTTTGGCCGAACGGCCGTGTCCACGCACATCAATCAAAATCACCCGATACTGCTCGGCAAACAGATCGCGTTGATATTCCCAGGAACGGCCGTCCGTGCCCAGGCCATGCAAAAAGAGCAGCGCTTCACCGGCACCATATTCTTCATAATAAAGGGCAATAGATTCCAAATTCACAACTGGCATGACACATTCTCCAGCAAAACAATTGTGGGGCGAAGCCGTGCGGCACTGCCCCGAAAAATCTGTGACCTTATCTCGCACCGCGCCGGCTCATTCGTCAATTGGTGCCATTCGTGATTCATTCTTTTGGGGTGCAAAACAGCCGCATTCTGCCACTTACCAACTTGTTATTCGTTGGTCACGTTCAATCAGTCGTGCTATCCTTATGTCTATATTTTTCACCAAGAGGATGCCAAAATTCGATGCCTGAACTACAAGCGATCACAGGTCAACTTTACATCGTTGATGGCGTAATGCAAACGGTTGAGTCGGGAACGGCCGTGCCCGGCATTCTCGTTCAGCCCCCGCCCGGTCGTGCCAATCGCAGCCGTGGCCACGACACTTTGTTTATTCATCTCACCCTCAGCGGCAATGTGGCAGAAACGGCCGTTCTCAGCCAGGATCTACTCGATCTCATCAGCCAGAAATTTTATGCGACCGGGGGTAGCCTCACCGCCGCCCTGCGCGGGGCCATCATGACCGCCAACCAAACCTTATTGCGGCGCAACCTCACCAGTAAAGAAACCTTTCGTGAAGGTGGCATCACCTGCGTTGTGCTGCGGCACGATGAACTGTTTACGCTGCAAGCGGGCGAATCGCTCGCGCTCTTGGGACATAACTTTGGCATCGAACGCTTCCCGCCCCGCCCGCTCGATCACATGACGCCGCTGGGGCGCACCAGCGGGTTAGACATTCGCTATGCCCATCATCGGCTTCAGTCTGGCGACCTGCTGCTGCTGGCCGATCCACGCCTGAGCCATCTTCCCACCGATGACTTCAGCGACGCCTTGGTAGACACCGACATTGAATCGGGCCTGGATGCACTCATTGATAGCGTGGCTGATGAGTCGGCCCGGCTGTTAATGATTGAATTCAATGATGGCTCCCTGTTAGACTTGCCGGATGTGGTCATTCCCACACCGCGCCAGGGGCAAGTGGCGGCGCCAGTGCCACAGCCCCGACGCGATCCGGCCACCGCAGCCCCCCCTGCCATCAGCGATGAACGCCGCCCTCAACCGGTGCGTGAAGGCTCGGCAACGACGCCTGTCAATGATGGCATCCGCACCTTGCCCGCCATCGATCGGCAGCAGGTAGAAACGACGGCACGACGTGCTGGCTCACAGGCGGCTCTGGGCTTATCGACCTTTACAGCCTGGCTGGTAGACCTGCTTACCCGGCTGCGTCCACCGCGAACGGCCGTATCCGCCGAAGAAGAAGCACCGGTCAACTGGGCCTGGCCCGTGCTCCTGGCTGTGCTTATTCCCATTGTCATTGCCGTTATTGTTTCCGGCGTATATTTGGAGCGCGGACGCGTCCAGCGGCTGTCTGAAATTCGGACGGAGATGGCGCAGCTGATTGGCCTAGCCGACCAGGCAGGCGGCGATACGGCCCTGGCGCAGCAGCATTACAACAATGCCCTGGCGCTGGCTGTCGAAGCCGAAACCGAAGTTCGCCCTGGCGACACCGAAGTCGCTCGACTGCGCACCATTGCCCGCGAACGGCTGGATGTGCTGGATGATGTGACCCGGCTGGCAGCACGGCCGTATTACGAATTTTCCGAAGGCACCGCCCTCACCAACGTGGTGCTGCGCGACGGTCTCAATGGCGGCATTTTTATTTTGGACAAAGGAAACGGTCTCGTTTACGAACAGGAAACCGACGACAGTTACCTCAATCCGCTTACTCTGGAGCCACAGGCACGGGTTTTTAATGGGCAAGCCGTGGGCAATCAGGTTGTGGGCAACATCATTGATATGTTTTGGCGACCTATCGGTAACGCCGTCTCCCGCGAAGGTCTGGCCATGCTAGACAGCAACGGGGCCTTGCTGACCTATCAGCCCAACCTGGGCAGCACCTTTGCCGTACCGCTCGATCTGGCCAGCGCCTGGCAAGCCCCAATCGCCATCACCACATTTGATGAAAGGCTCTACATTCTAGACATTGGCGCCCGGCTTATCTGGAAATATTTCCCCAACGGGGATGATTTCACGGCCAATGCCGATGACCGCTCGATCTTCTTTGCCGATGATCCAGAGCTGAACCAGGTGATTGATTTTGACATTTTCAGTCAGGATGGGGGCCTGGTTTTGCTGTATCGAGACGGCCGTATTCGATATTATGACACCCGCTCCAGCCGTCTCGAATGGGATGAATCTGCCCTGCTGGCCAACGGGCTGCAAACGCCGCTGGTGGCGCCAACGGCGGTTGAAATTGTGGGACGTGGGCTAAATGCTTCTATTTTTATAGCGGATCCGGGAAGCGGCCGTATTATTCAGGTCAGCCGACCCACCGGGCAAGTGCTGGCCCAATACCGCGCCACCGGCCCCAATGGCGACGAGCTCTTTAGCCAAATTACCGACTTCGCCGTCGCCGAGACCCCGCTGCGTATCTTTGTCACCACAGAAGACATTCTTTACCTTGCCGTGCAAGAATAATCTCCCCCACACCGTTTCTAAAGTTGCTTTTTAAGAAAGTAGCGTTGATGCCCAGTCGGGAAATCTTCTAGTTCGCCAAAAACCTGATAGCCATGCTGTTTATAGAAGTTTGGCGCCTGAAAACTGAATGTGTCCAGATAGGCATTCTTGGCACCACGTTTCCGCGCTTCCTCTTCAGCAAGTACCAAAAGTTGATGCCCGTAACCATGGCCGCGAAGTTCTTCCTTTAGCCACATTAAGTTGATAAACAACCAATCCCAAAAGGTTGCGCCAATCACACCACCCACGATTTCCTGGTCAGGTGCATGAAGCACAAAACACAGGTTTTGAGAATTATCTTCACCCGCTTGTTGTTTATTGTAATCAGTAATGCCTTGTCCAATGATCCCCCATTCAGGTTTATCAATATAGGTGATCCGATATTCATCATTCATATATTTATTCAATCCCTTTGCACTCTTAACTGTGCTCGGTACATCCAGTTGAACAGGAAAAGCACACCTACAAGGAAAAGCGGTCCTGAAATCAGCCAACTCTCTCCTCGGCTCATAACCAGATAGATCGCCGCCATAATGATAAATAGGATCGCCCCAATGCCCGCCCGCTGCCAAGCAACGAGTAACGCACTGACAACAAGGATTGTTGGCATCAAGTGCATGAGTAGAGCAAAAACTGTTTCACCAAAGCTATAATCTTCACTGAATACATCTAGGGCAAACATGCTCATAAACAGTGCGAACAGAATACACAGAACCCTAGGCGTCCAAACTAGAATGCGTTTTGTGGTCGTGTTCATCGGTTTCTCCTTAAGATTGTTTCTTAACGACGTCTTAATCATGACGCTACCAGGAATAAAATCGCCATTACAGACCAAACCCAGCCCAAATCGCCTGGGCCGTTGGGGCCAGCGGTTGGCTGATGGTTGTTGAACCGCAGCAGGCGATAATTGGTTGTGACGGCAGCCAGTTCAGCATCAGTCATGGTTTTGGGATAAATGCCAAAGATAGGGGCTGCAAAGCCCCTACAAATGAGCACTTGGCGGAGCAAGGGTAGGGCGTTGGGATGGTCAGTAAGATCTTCCGCCTGGGCTTGAAAACGACCGTTTGGCAACCACAGCTCCACCCCTGGATTCGCCAACAGGTTACGATACCACTGAGAAACCGAAGCTGGTTGAAGCGACGAAAATCATCCCTCACCTCTTTTTCTGTCTGAGGTAACAGCGTACCCATCTTCTATATTCCTTTTAGCTGCGTGGTTGGTGCCTTTTTATTGCACAGGCCACAAAAGAGGAAGATTAAGCCTGGGAAGGCAAATAGCGAGAACCAGATCCCTTCCGGGAAACGGCCGTTTGCCGCATACATGACCTTATAAAAGGCTAACAAACTCAACACCGTTAGGCTGCCTCCCAACACTTCCCAACGCCAGCCCAGCAACATACCCACGGTAATGCCAATTGGGAAGAAGAGCAGTCCCAGAATCTCGGAGGACGTGAGCTGCGCAAAGGTCATCTCTTCACCAAAAAAGAAAAGCAGCAAGAAAGCGAGGCTGACTAAGCTGCTCAATCGTGCCAGCCAGCGTAACAAGGTTATAAATCGGTTTGGTATTAGTTGCCCGATCATCTTTTCTCCCGCCCTGACCACGTGTTCCTTCCATCTCCATCGTACTGCTTTCGGAACGAGCGGTTTAGTGATAAACGGCCGTTTACTTCATGCCAAACCTCACTTCCCATTCGCCAAATAAGGCAACGCCAGCCATAATTGATCCATGGTAATTCAACCCCCTCAAGACATTCCAAAACAGTTAGAAACCGACCGCCTACTGATCCGCTGTCCTCAGCCCGGGGACGGTGCCGCCGTTTATGAAGCCATTACCCATTCCAGCGCCCACCTGGCTCCCTGGTTAAGCTGGGTCAATTTCCCAGACCTATCCCGTAAGCGCATCGTGGCATCCATGAAGCGCAACCGGGAAAGGTATATCGTGGGCGACTATTTGGAAATGCTGATCTTCCTAAAGGAAACGGGGGCGCTTATTGGGGGCAGCGGGCTGCACGATCCGGTATGGAACGTGCCGAAATTTAAGATTGGCTACTGGCAGCATATAGATTATGGAGGAAACGGCTACATGACAGAAGCCGTCAATGGCATTGCCCAATTTGCGTTTACGCAGCTAGGCGCCAAACGTTTACAGCTTGAATGCTTCCCACATAACGACCGCAGCATCGGCGTCGCGCAGCGCTGCGGCTTTCAGCTTGAGGCTCGCCTAGCCAACTACCGCCGCCATCACCAAACCAACGCCCTCCACGATTGGCTCATCTTCGCCCGCTTCCCTGACGGTTAAGGCTGGGTTGAATCAAGCCGCCAGATTAAACCAATTGAATAGTGCAACTCCTATCTCAAAGGCACGTAAAGGTCTTTATCCAAAATTGTTATTTCCAGCAACTATTTGCTGGCTAAGGAGTAAAAAACAATGACCGAAGAAACCACCCCAAGTGTAGAAGAAATTAAGGCAAGATTGAAGGTAGAGGTTCCTGTTGAGGAAGAAGAAATTACCAAGGCCGAAGCCCAAAATCCAGACGTCACGGCCGAATTACGTGAGTTCGGCAAGCAGTTTGCCGACACGATTCGCTCCGCCTGGAACAGTGCCGAACGACAGCGTCTGGAACACGAGCTGCGCGACGGGATGCGCTCTTTTGCCGATGAAGTGGACAAGGCGATTCAGGAAATCAAGAAAAGTCCAGCGG
>CBDUOF010000351.1:0-6222 GCA_965368765.1 uncultured Anaerolineae bacterium
ATCCCCGCGCAGCCGCTGACGCAAGCCAATGTGATACAGTCTGGGAACAGATCTGGAACCGCTTCATCCCGGATATTGATTGGACCGGGCAAGAAGAAAGCCGTAAAACAGGCTGGCACCGCAAGCCACACATCTTCACCGAGCCCTTTTACTACATAGAGTATGGCATGGCTCAGATTGGTGCCTTGCAAGTCTGGCGTAACAGCTTGCACGATCATACACAAGCCTTAGGCGCTTACCGAAAAGCCCTGTCTTACGGGGGTACCCAAACCTTGCCCCAGCTTTTTACAGCCGCTGGTGCTGAGTTTCGTTTTGATGCAGCGATGCTTACAGAACTAGTTGCCTTGATCGAGGATACCACCGCAGAACTAGAAAAAAGTTTTCTAAGCTGATCCGCCATTGAACCAAAACAGGTGGCAGCACAACCGGGATCGAGATAATATCAGACCATGGAAAACAAAGATTTTCAACCAAGCGTTGCGATGCGGGAATACCTTGCCGAAATCTATCGCCTGCAAGAAGATGCTCCCACGGTAAGCACCACAAGTTTGGCAGAGCGCCTTCATGTGTCAGCGCCAGCCGTCCCACGCATGTTAAAACGACTTAGAAATGCAGGCTATGTGATTCACAAGCCCTACCAGGGCATTGAATTAACACCGCGTGGCCGTGAAGAAGCCTTGCGAGAGTTGCGACGCCATCGAATTTTGGAAGTTTTCCTAGTTGACATCATGGGATTTACATGGGATGAGGCCCATGAACATGCAGACGAAATGGGCAAAGGATTAAATAACACCATTACGGAACGCATGGCGGAGATGACCAACAATCCATCCCGCTGCCCACATGGGGAACCAATTCCGGATGGGGAAGGGAACCTGCCGGAAGTGAAAGATGTTTGCATCATGAATCTAAACGTAGGGTATGTCGGTACGGTAAGCCGGGTACGTACCCATGAACCGGAACGGCTAAAATATTTCAAATCGCTGGGCTTGGTCCCAGGGGCTGATTTCGAGATAATGGGACGCGCCCCATTTAATGGCCCCATGCGTTTAAGAGTAGGGCGTGACGACGTTGTACTTGGGGTTGAGCTGACTAAATCTCTTTGGGTAGAATGAGCCAAATGCTACGGGAATAAGCGGCGTGTTTTTACCTCCGCCACCGCATCTTCCCGATAGCGATACAGCATTGCGGGACGGCCTTCGCCGTCCTGTTTCTTTTTGCCAGTTTCTTTCAATATCCCAGCCGATAATATTTTGCGCCGGAAGTTGCGCTTGTCCAGCTGCTCTGCCAAAATGATTTCGTATGCTTTTTGTAATTCTGTGAGGGTAAAGACATCTGGCAAGAGCTGAAACCCCACCGAAGTATATTCTAGCTTATAGCGCAGTCGGGTGAAGGCATAGTCAACAATACTGGCGTGATCGAAGGCCAGCTGCGGGAGCTGTGAAATAGAGAACCAGGCAGTTTCGCTCGTATCGCGCCCTGGTTCATGATAAATGGCATCATGGGGAACCAGGGCAAAATAGGCAACGGTTATCACGCGGGTGCGCGGGTCGCGTCCAGGAGTCCCGAATGTATACAGCTGCTCGGTGTAGACGTCTTTAACGCCAGTTTCATCTGCCAATGCACGAACGGCCGCTTCTTCCAATGATTCGTCTATTCTTATAAACGAACCGGGTATGGCCCACATATTGGCAAAGGGAGGAGACAGGCGTTTAATGAGCAAAACTTTCAGCTCATTCTGTACCAAAGAAAAAATGACAACATCCACCGTCACTGATGGGCGGTCAAACTGTGTTGGATCGTAATTCTCTGGTAAATCGGCAGACAATGGAACCTCCTGCTAATGCGATAAATAAAAAGTCTCCAGCGAGAAGCTAGAGACTTATATCTTTTTGCTGAGCGTGACTTACTATTGATTTGGATTTTCTGGAGGCAAAACGGGTAACTCTACGTCCTCCATTGAGGGATGCAAATCGAAGTTGGACTGTTCAGGAATAGCCAGGCCGCCCTGGTCAATAATTTGAGGCAAACTCACGCTTGTCGTGACAAATACCGTTTGATCGCCCGGTGAGCGAAGGGCCAGATTAATATCGACGCCACGGATCATCGCCCAATTCAGGGCCAAGGCATCCTGCGATGACATACTTAGAATGACAACGTCCGGTGTGTCATCCAGTCGGGAAGGAATGGGTGTCGGTGTCGGTGCGGCCGAGCCGCCATCTCCTTCAGCGGCCGCTGCCGCCGCAGCCTGAGCGGCAATTTGCTGCTCTTCCAGGCTTCGCGGATCAACCCAGGTACCAACATATAGCACTTCTGCTTGTTGAATGGTTAGCTGTGTTACCCGTTTGGGGATGGGCAGGCCTTCAGTAAAATCTTGCCCATCGAGGGAAATTGTGCTGGGCACAATTGCCGCGACCTGGTTAATTTCTGGGACAAATTCGAGACGGCCGTTGGTAACTGGGGGAAACAGGAACGGCTCGCCATTTAATAAGGCAGATTGAATTATCCGCTCAATTTGGTTCGGCAAAACGGTGCCAAATTGCGGATCAATGTCCACAACCCGCATCGTCATCATGACATCAACCGTATCACCAGGCCGCATGGCCAATGCAGCCCCGTTAAACCGATCGACTGGGAATGCCACTGCCACTTCACCAAACGGAACATATAATGCAAGGTCGGAACCAAAAGAGGCGATGTCGGTTGGGTTTAAAGCCAACATTGGACTCAAAATAGATTGCCCTCGGGCGACATCAACTTTTGCGATACGGCCGACAAGACGCGTTGTGTCGGTAAACGTGTACCCACCTTGTAAAGCGATATTCGTGCGTGGCCATCGTTGAACTTCCAGGAGGTCATCGGTAAGCATCGTGCCGACCGGAATGTTTGCCCTAGCGACAACAACATTTTCCAAACCTGGCGTTGCCGTTGGTGGAGGCAATAAAGGTTCACCTTGGCCGGTTTCATCGGTCGAATCCACGACACCACTATCATCGCCACCGTTAAAGAAGCTAGCTAAAGGGCCAGTGCCACTATTGCCCAGCAACAAAAGTGCGGCAGCAGCGACTAATATTAATACCAAAATCAGGAGAATGAACGTTCTAAGACGCATAACGTGGTCCTTATTTGTTTAGTCTTTGTTGAGCCATGCCATGGTTAGCCACCTTCAGGTACTGTGCCTTCTTGTGGTGGCGGCGTAGGTGTTACCTGCCGGATGGTTGTTTCAACGGAATACCCTAAATTAGGCGGAATTTCTACATTGAATCGCTCGAGCAAAAAGTCTAGCGTCATGTTTTCAACACTGTACAGCTGCCCGTCATTGACCCCGCGTAGGGCAAAGAAGACCTGTGCGTTCACACCAATCGCGTAGCGCAGCAAGAGTTGCTGCTGAGGCTGCAATGCGACAACCAGAACATCGTTCGGTGCTGGGGTTGCTGTGGGGGTCGCTGCTGGTGGGGCAGTTGGCGTTGGTGCACCTTCTTCAACAGGTTCAGGAGTAGCTGTTGGAATTAAGTCCGCGGGATTACCGGGCAGTCGGTATTGTCCGACCTGCACAACACGGGCATTTTGAATGATCATGGTGACGGGTACGGGCCGGGGCGCAATGTCATCATCATTGGGGCTTATGTGTGCTAAATCACCTGTTGGCAATTCTTCGAAACGGCCGATTGGCGAAACATAGAAAATTACCGGCTCTGAAATGATTGCCAGAGGATCTCCCGAGCCAGAGGCCTCAATTGCTTCAATCTGCTCTTCCAAATAAAAGGCCGCGTCATTTGGCAAATAAGTCTGGAACTCTTCATCAATTTGGCGGAAGAAGAACGTAACCATGATGTCTACGTAATCCCCTTCACTGATGCCATACCCGACGCCTGTCAAGCGGTTCATGGGCACAGATTGCGCCACATAGCCCGGTGGAATCAGGGAACTGGGGCCGTAAGAATCGAGACCCACCTTGGTAATATCATCCACAAGCGTGTCAAAGGTAAGCGTTTCACCTTGATAAATATCTGTTCGGGCAAAAAGATCAAGGGCATCATCGATGCTGGTGATCACGTTGCTGCTGACATTTTCGGCGGGGCGCATATCCAGGGCCAAAATGTCTGGGGTCATTTGGTGCCCGCGAGGAACTGTTTGCAGGGAAACCACAACCTCAACAAGCGTAGGTGGTGTTTCCAGGGGATCGGCAGTGTCAACCCCATCTGGCGCCAGGGCACCATCTTCACCATCGGGAACCGTTTCAACCGGTTGGTTTTGTTGCAAAATAAAAACAACACCTACAATTGACAGCAGTACGATGCCAAATACGAAAATGAGAATCAAGATAGTTCGACGGCTCATATGATCGTCCCTTCTTTAGTCGTATGTTTTAGGGCTAGTGGGTCTTTCGGGTCGTGTGTCATCACTGGAGTTAAGCTACCGACTCAAACCAATTTGCTACAAGGTGCCAGCATCTTTTTTGTTGGGTCAGTGAATAACGAAACCCTCTTTGCGATTGGGGACGCGGCGATCGGTTGGTTTGGTTGTCTATGAATACCAATACAATTATTTTAGGGCGGCCTCAAGCGTTAGTACGCATGCTTAGGATGTACTGTCTTGGCCCGCATAAGAAACATTTGCTGACTTAAAACTGGCTTTCACAACAATTCATTATCTGTAACAAATAGAATTGTTTAGCTGGATTATTTTCGCGCCAGTTGTAACAATATGTAAACCTCTCAACGAGGCGTATGTTATCATATGTAAAGTTGAATAGCAAGTCATCGCAAGTGGAGTGAGGCACTTTTATAGTACAAATGGGGGAGATTTAAACCGGAATGAAGGCTTTTTGTTCCTCAAGCCCGCAGCAACTGCTGATTTCGGTTCAGATTGAGGCAGCACCAATGAACGATCTTGGCCGCGAGAATTGCTTTGCGGCAGCGCGGCTTGGGTCCTTTGCCCCTTCACTCTGTGAAGCACTATTGGTCACTACCCGATTTGTCAGCGAGATGGTTGTGGGGCATCGGTTAGCAGTTGCCACCAGGCTTGCCAGGGCTGAGCATTTTGAATGGGATCTGGTGTAGCGCTGGGTACGGCCGTTGCTTGCGGTGTCGCTTCGATGACGAGAGGAACCACTCGCTTTTCGCCCGGCAGCAGATAGCCACCTTCATCCCGCGCATATGCCGCAACATAATCATCACTTTGTACGTATTCCAATGTGACCTGTAGCTCAACGAGGCGGGTGGATTCGGCATCAACTTCTAACTGTAGATCCCCCTGGCCTGCACCAACGAGCAGCCCGGCCTGGGCCCGACGATTCAGATCAACGGCAATAAAAAGTGCGGCGCCAACCAGAAGAAAAATAATGATTTGGGGGAGTGTAAGTAACGGCCGTTGCCGCCATAAATCTTTATACATAGGAACCTTCTTGCTGGGCTATCTTACGGCACGCAAATAATATCGGCTACTTTGATGGTGTAATTGCCGTCTAGTCCATTGATCGATTGTAAATTTTGGGGTGTGGTACTGTACCGCTGGCCAATGTTGAATACCGTGTCGCCTTCGCCAATCGCATACGGCCGTCCCCGACCTGCACAATACTCCGGATTGCCAATGGGCAGCCGGATGGTTTGCCCCGGAGTAAGGTTGGCTTGAGAGATCCCGCGTTCGGCCATCAACGCGATTGACGTGTCCATCCGTTGGGAAATACTGTACAGCGTCTCCCCCTGCTGCACCAAATAATCAATAAAGATAATTTTCTCGATGGCTGGAATGGGGACGGCCGTTGCGGCTGGAACTGCTGTAGCTACCCCTTCAACAACCTGAGGTAGTGGGGTTGCCGTTTCCTCTATAACCTGCTGCTCTGGCTGGGGCTCTACCCGCGGACTTTCATCAATAATGGGCGTGTCAATAATGGTGAGCCGTTGGTTCGGGTCCACCTGAAGTGAGATTTGCTCCGCGCCTACCAGGACCGGGAAATTGTTAACTGTGGTGACGGGTTCAGCGTTATCGCGACCGCGCACCACGCTAATCGCCAAGAAAACGCCCGTGGCCAAAATAATGGCGATAGCAATTATCAACAATGCGAAGGATCTGTTTGGTATTGATGGCATACGGTTTCCCCTTGGCTGCACCAATTCCGGTGCAGCGGGTGACCTTCTAACGAACTGACGGCTTCAAGACGGCCGTCTGGATTTATGTTACACTTACCATAAGATTATGGCAAGTGGCACGTATGTAAAA
>CBDUOF010000352.1:0-6208 GCA_965368765.1 uncultured Anaerolineae bacterium
GGATTCGGCCGAATACCACTCTCTCCTCACTGACGGCTCCGTGACAAAGAAGAAGGCGATGCGCTCAAGCAAATCACATAAAGTTCTTTGAAAAACGAAGCGCGCTTTCTCTGTGATTTGCTCAAGTAAAAACCAATTTTCCGCTCATTCTTACTAAAAATTCCTTTTGGTTTTTACCCAAAACGCGCCTAAATTAAGGAGAAAATCACATGGCAACTATTCGTGAAGGTAACAAACAAGCTCTCGTCATTGTTGATGTTCAGGTTGGCGTCATGCAAAATGCCTGGGATGCCGATCGCGTCATCAGGAACGTGGCAAAAACGGTCGAGAAGGCACGCGCAAATGGCATACCCGTGTTTTGGGTACAACACTCAGATGAAGAAGAGCTTCCCTACGGCAGCAATGAGTGGCAGTGGGTTCCTGAGCTATCTCCTGCTGATGGGGAGCCGCGCGTCCACAAACAATACAACTCGTCCTTCGAACAAACTGATCTTGAGGAAATTCTGGCTGAGCTGGGCGTGACCCACGTCGTTTTGGCTGGAGCTGCCTCAAACTGGTGTATCCGTACCACCGCTTATGCAGCACTGGATCGTGGCTATGATTTGACGCTGATCAAGGACGCCCACAGCACGGAGTCGATGGAATTTGAGGATGGCATTGTCGTTGAGGCGGCACACATCATCCGCGAGTTGAACATTGCCATGACGTGGACAGATTATCCTGGTCGCAAGACGAGCACTGCATCTACGAAGGCATTTGAGTTTGCTGGGGAGTAAAAAAGTATGTTGACTGATTCAGTTAAAGAGTGGCTACTGGCAGCCGATCCGTCAATTCGCTGGCAGGTGATGGATGATCTGATGGACGTGTCTGAGGAGGAAGTTTCGGCCGAACGGGCACGCGTCGCCTCCGAAGGCTGGGGCGCTCAACTGCTTGCCATGCAGAGCGACGATGGTCGCTGGGGTGGCGCAGCCTGGAATCATGGCTGGGATTCCACGATGCACGTCCTCATGCTATTGCGCGACTTTGGCCTCGATCCGGCTGATGATCGGGCGCAGCAAGCACTGCGGTCTGTACGGGAGCAGGTTACCTGGCAGGGCTGCGGGCCACCGGAATGTGCCGACAACGCCTTCTTTGACGGCGAGACTGAGCCGTGTATCAACGGGCAGGTGGCGATGGTGGGCGCTTACTTCGGGCAGGATGTGCGCGGCATCATTAACAAATTGCTCTCTGAACAACTGGATGACGGTGGCTGGAACTGTGAAGCAGAGAACGGATCAACCCGCTCATCGTTTAACACCACTATCTGCGTGCTGGAGGCGCTGCTGGCGTTTGAGCAGAGCGCAGGCGCAACGCCGCCAGTGACAGAGGCACGGCTGCGCGGGCAGGAATATCTGCTTGAACGGCACCTGTTTCGCCGGCTTTCGACTGGCAAAGCGATTGAATGGGATCACAAAGGCAATAGTTCCTGGCTGCAATTGGCTTTTCCGACATGGTGGCACTATGACGTGCTGCGCGGCCTGGATTATCTGCGCTGTGCTGGCGTCACGCGCGACGAGCGCGTGGCGGAGGCGCTCGATTTGGTGGCGTCGAAACGCGACGGCAACGGCCGTTGGCCGCTTGAGGCCCGGTATCCCGGCGTGACCTCAGTCGAGATAGATGAGGGCGTGGACCGACCGAGCCGCTGGAACACCCTCCGCGCCTTGCGCGTGCTGGATTGGTATTCAGCATGAAAAGATGGCGGTTGCCCCTGAAATGAGACCACTAGCGCGCTTAACAAACTTCAAGAAATAACTGTCGCGATTGCTCAATCGTAGGGTGACCGTATAGGTTTGATTACTGTGTACAGTGGGTTAGGAGCAATGAAGTTCGGGATGAATCAATTTTATTCACGCGTCAACGGGAACCTGCCTTTGTGATATTGTGAAAATATAAGGGCAGGCTGTGCCACCTGAATACCCGATCATCGTTTCGCAAGATAGCACCTGGAATCCGGCATCGGCTAATTCTGTTGAGACTTCGTTTGTCGAATAGGCAAAGTGTATTACATCCCCACTGTGCATATGCCTTGGCGCGTCAGGATTTCCAGCCTCATATTCTTGAAACGTACTGATAAAATAGCCCATCGGTTTGCAAACGCGGGCAATTTCCGCCAAACAGTCATTGATGTTGTTGACGAACTCAAGGCAGCCAAGTGCAATTACCAAATCGTAATCTTGAGCAGCACTGAAGCCCAGTCCATCGTCTAAACTTTGACAGTGAACTGTTTTGTAGGCACCTGTTTGACGCGCAGCATCAATCATCTTTGGCGATATATCTAGGCCGGTGGCTATGATAGTCGGGTTAACTGCAAGCAGGTTTTCTAAGTTAACGCCATTGCCACATCCTAAATCCAATAGCTTGAGATCGGTCAAATGAATGTTAGGCGGCAAATTTCTTAGAAGCCAATCCGGTCCGACATAATTCGTCTGTTTGATTAATTCAAGATAGTTTTTGGCCGCACTGTCATACAACTCTCGAACGTGTCTCTCTTCATTTTTCATTGTGGGCAATATCCTCCAGTTTGCTAGAAGAAATTTAGGCCGTTTCCTCAGTTGCTACAGTTGAAACACCCTTTATCCGGCGACGAAGCTTGGCAGGCCACTTTTCAGGCTCTTCAGACGGATAAACTGCCAGCGGCGGACCGTTTTGCTGGAGCAGATCGCTCATTTTGCAGCCCAAAATCTGTCGCGCCGTCATTAGGCCAGAGCTCGTTGCCCCGGCGACGCCATGACCCGCCGTCGTGCTGGCACCGCTTAGCCACAGCCCAGTAATTTCCGACTTGTTTTTGAAAGCCCACGGTCCTACTTGAAAGCGCCCTTTGTCGATGCCGTACAGATTGCCGCGCGTGGCGTTGAGATAATGTTCGTTGCTTAACGGCGTCCCAAGTTCCTGGAAGACCAGATGGTCACTGAAGCCCGGTACACGTTTGTCGATTGTGGCCAACATGCCTGCAGTGAGTTGCTCCTTAAGCTGCTGATACTCCCACTCCCGGTCACCTGCAGGCTGATCTGCCCACTGGGCAAACGGTTCGTAGCTGACAAAGGCAAATGCCTCCAGCGTGTGGTGGCCACTGTGCAGTTTTGATGGGTCTTTGAGCGTCGTCACGGTCAAAAACATCCCCTCTGGCTGGAAATCTTGTATCACTTTGTCCGTGAGGCCATCCTGGTAGATACCGTCGACGTCGCTGTGATCGTAGAACCAATAGTTACCGGAATCCAACCCGGCGGCGCGCAAGTCCATATCGACAGCCATGAAGAGACTAAGGGCAGAGGTCGAGTAGCCAACTTTGTCCAGCTTGCGCCGCAGTCGGCTGCTGAGGTGTTCCCGGCCAATTAGCTTGCCGAAAGTCACCTCTGGATCAGCGTTGCTAACGACATGCTTGGCGAGAATCTCCGTACCGTCCATAAGGCGAACGCCGCGCACGTGTTTTTTGTCATCCAGCAATATGCGCTCAACCCGGGTTTGTAGGCGCAGCTCGCCGCCAGCACGTTTGAGCGCGCGGGCAAAGGCGCGGGGAATGGCAAACGCACCGCCCAGTGGGTAATAGCCGCCCTCAAAATAGTGATGGGTGACACCCGCGTGAAGTGGGGCCGAGACTTGCGAGGTGGGCATCCCGTGGTCGCCGGATTGGGCAGACAGGATGGCGCGCAGAACTGGGTCAGACACAAAATGATTTATCAGGTCTGCACCGGAGCGGGTGCCCCAGCGCAGGATGTGGCGAGTGCGCCAGGGCAGGCGAATGGCGTCACCGAAACCGCGTACGCGCCCCAGCAGACGAATTTCATCCATAAGCTGCTGACACATGTTTAGATAGCCATCGATGCCGCTGGCCTCGTGGGGAAAGCGTTCTTTCAGGCGATTGGCGAATGCTTCACGTCCTTTGGGAATGTCGAACTGCTCCTCGCCGATGAAGACGTGATCGAAGCCGTCGGGATTGATTTCGCAGAAGGCGAGGTCTTCAGAAATGCCGAGTCCCTCGTAGATGCGACGCATGGAGCCACCGGGACCGATGCCGCCGATGTAATGTACGCCAGGGCTAAATTTATAGCCTTCAAGGGTAAACGAGTGGGTCCAGCCGCCAGGCACGTCGTGTTGTTCCAAAACGAGGACTTTTTTGCCAGCCTGGGCGAGGGGAACGGCCGTACTCATCCCGCCTGCTCCTGACCCAATTACAATTACATCATACGCTTCATTTGCCATTTTCTGCTCGCTTTCTGTGGAAAATAAGGCGGATTGTAGCACAGCTTGCCCGGCGGGATTTTGTTTACTTTATCTGTGAAATATTTTACAATGACGTTACGTATAGCCAGCAGTTGGGGTCCGTTTGGCAGGGGGTGGGCCAAGGGAGCATGGTTGTGGGTAAGCCGCTGAAGCTGCGAATCACTTTGATGGGCCAATTCCGGCTGTATTATGGGGAAACGGCCGTTCCCATCAAATCCCCCAACTACCAATCATTCCTTGCTTACCTCGTCCTACATGCCGGTCGGATTCACAGCCGCCAACAGCTAGCCTTTCACTTTTGGCCCGAATCCGCTGAAAACCAGGCGCTTACCAATTTGCGAAAGGCGATCCATTATTTGCGCCATACGCTGCCAGAGGCAGACCGATTTTTACAGGTAAATCGGCATACGCTAACCTGGCAAGAGGAGAGCCCGTACGCGTTGGATGTGGCTGCCTTTGAGACGGCCGTTACCCAAGCCCATCAAGCTTGCCAAACAGAGGCCAAGGAAGCGGCGTTGAAAAAAGCCATTTCCTGTTACCTAGGTGATTTGCTGCCAGACCAGTACGACGACTGGATTTTGGAGCGGCGTGAAGTAATGCGCCAGCAATATTTCGCCTGTTTGGACGAACGGGCGAAACTTTTGGAAGGGCAGCGGGCATATGGTGCGGCGATTGAGGTGGCAACCCAGCTTGTCCACGCCGATCCCTTGCATGAGATTGCCTATCGCCGTTTGATGCGCTTGCAAATCCTCAGTGGAAATCGGGCCGGAGCGCTGCGTACGTATCATGCCTGCGCCACGATCCTGCAGCGTGAACTTGGTGTTTCGCCCAGCCCCATCACACAGGAAGCGTACCACCGCATACTTGCCCGGAAAACGGCCGAAACGGCCGCTTCGTCCCTCCCATCGATTCCTCTAATTGGACGCAGGGGCGACTGGTTGGTTCTGCAAAAGGCGTGGAAACGAGCCGCCTACAGCCAGCCTGAAATGGTGCTGCTAAAAGGTGAAGCAGGCATTGGCAAAACGCGTCTGGCTGAAGAACTGCTTGATTGGAGCGCCAGACAAGGGATTGCGACCGTTCAGGCCGCCTGCAATGCGCCTGTGAACAGCGTGCCCTTTGGGCCGCTGACGGACTGTCTACGCGGGGGAAACTTCCCGAGGCACCTGGCCGGTCTTGCGGATAGATGGTTGCTTGAAGTGAGCCGCATCCTGCCAGAAATATTGGCGGACCGTCCTGATTTAACCCCGCCGTTGCCCATGAGCCATAGCTGGCAGCAGCAGCATTTGTACACGGCATTGGCCTATGCATTTTTGCAGCTGCCACAGCCTTTCCTGCTTTTTTTGGATGATTTACAGTGGTGTGATCCCGATACAATGGCCTGGCTTGAATTTTTGCTGCATTTTGATGTCGAGGCACGGTTTTTACTGGTAGGGACGGTTCGTTCTGAAAGCGTGGACGACGCTCATCTCCTTATACCTCTTCGCCACCAACTCAAACGGGAAGACCGTCTGCAAGAATTGACGCTTAAGCGGTTTGATTTTGCAGAAACGACGAGGTTAGCCGAGCAAATTATCGGGCAGGCCGTCGCTGCCACCCAGTCTGAACAGCTCTTTGCTGAGTCAGAGGGTGTGCCGCTGTTTATTGTAGAAATGGCGCAGGCCGGACTGCCTTTATCAGAAAAGCGTGCTCATTCTGAATTTGGAACGGCCGTCAACCTGCCGCCTAAAATACAGGCTGTTCTGGCGCAGCGCCTGGCTGATTTATCGCCAACGGCGCGGGAGCTGGCCGGATTGGCGGCACTGATTGGCCGTTTCTTTAACTATGAATTGTTAGCGGTGGCCAGTGGCGAACCAGAAATCACTGTGGTGCGGGGTATGGATGAGCTGTGGCGAAAGCGAATCGTGCGTGAGCGGGGGACCGATCGCTATGATTTTAGCCATGAAAAGCT
>CBDUOF010000353.1:0-6198 GCA_965368765.1 uncultured Anaerolineae bacterium
GCCCAGTTCACTTCGCCAACCCAAACCGGGCTGAGTCTTGGTAGAGGCCGGCCACTGCCGCCACAGCCAGATCGCGCCGGGCAGAGCAATCGCCACCAGAATGAGCTCGACCCAAATCACGTCTAAAAATTGAGCAGCATAAACGGCCGTTCCATCCAAAAACGCATGGTAGGCCACCGCCAGCAGCACCGGCCACACCTGCCGTGTCTTGAAGGCGCGCCACACCAACACAGAAATAGTGACGTGCAGCGTGATAGCGATGAGCCGCTCAAAGACGCCGGCAAAGATCAGCCAGGGAGCATCTTGGATGGCGGTGAGTTGTTGGGAAACGGCCGTTAGCTGCGCCGCTGTCATCCCCAGGGTGCTCAAATCCACGTCCCGAATCGCCCACAGCGAGCTAATCGAGCCAGCGGTAAATACGCCACCAATGATCATCGCCTCGATACCGCCGTGCCCCAAACCCACCAGCACGCCGTCCTCAAACCGATCTGCCAATTTGCGCCGGAAGAGGAACCAGTAGCCCAGCACGCGAGCCAACGTCTCACTTAACCCGGCAGAAAGTCCCAGGAGGACGGCCGTTCGCCACAAATCCGGCGCGTCGGCAGAAATCTCACCAATGATTCCTAAATTGCCCAGCCAATTGTTGAGCGGAATGTGGTAAATCTGCGAGCCAACGAAGGTCAGCATCCCCAGGCAAAAGAGCAGCCAGGGCACTTGAAAGCGCCGCCGCAGCCAAATGGCCAGCCCCAGCGGGATAAAAATCATGAGTAAAACGGCAAGGGTAAAGAGAAAAATAGTCATTTTCAATAATCCGTTATGGGAAATCGTAATTGGTAACTGGTAACTGGTGAACCGATTACTAATTACTAATTACTGCGCACTGATCGAGAGGAAAATCTCCTCCAAAGACGGCCGTATCCATTCAAACTTGGTCAGTTGGACACGGTTTTCGGCGATGAGTGGCAGGAGGGCTTGTTGCGCTGCCGCCACATCTTGAATGTGCAGATGAAGACGGCCGTTTTCCTGGTCAATTTGCTGAACCCACGGTTGGATTTGCTGGATAGGTAGGAGGGTAGAAACGGCCGTAGGCGATCCAGACGCTACTTCCAGCACCACACTGTCCGTGGCGTACTGCGCCATCAGCTCATCTCGACCAGCGACCAGCAGCAGCGCTCCTTCGTGGATAATGCCAATCGTGTCGCAGACCCGCTCCACGTCCGCCAAAATATGGCTGGAGAGGAAGATGGTGACCCGTTCGCGCAGGGTTTGCAGCAAGGCCAGCAGCTCATGCCGCCCCGCCGGGTCCAGCGCGCTTGTTGGCTCATCCAGGAAGAGGACGGGAGGCTCGTGCAGCAGCGCCTGGGCAATCCCCATTCGCTGCATCATTCCGCCAGAGAAACCGCGAATCGGCCGTTTGGCCGCGTCGGTCAATTTCACCAGCGTCAGCATCTCGTCGATGCGCCGCTTGCGAATAACGTTTTCCATTTGGAATAGTTTGCCCACATAATCCAAATACTCAATGGGCGTCATCCAGCCATAAAAGGCCGGTTCCTGCGGCAGATAGCCATAGCGCGACCGGGCGAAGCTGTCAGCTGTGGTTGTTTCCACACCATCCACCCAGGCGGTGCCGCCGCTGGGCTGTGCCAGCCCGGTCAGCAGGCGAATGGTAGTGGTTTTTCCGGCGCCGTTGCGCCCCAAAAAGCCAAAAATCGAGCCTTGCGCTACGGTTAAATTGAGCGGACGCAGCGCCCATATGTCACCATATTGCTTGCTCAACCCCTCACAGCGAATTGCGATGTTGTCCATTTATGCCTCGTCCCGCCCCAGCAAAAAGTAGATGATGGGGCCAATCATGTTGACAAACAAAATGACCAGCACCCACACCCATTTAGGCCCGCGTGTGTTGTCGCGGCGCAGCAAATCGGCCAGGGCAAATACAATCAGCGCAAGCTGAATGAGGACGATGGGGATAAGCAGTGGTAGGTTGTTGGTTATGAATTCCATAGTTGTTTACTCCATTTATTAGAAAGAAGTAAAAAGTGAAACGTGGGCCTTCTACTTTTTACTTATCACTTTTCACTTCCTTCCGGTAGCGGTTGTGAAACGATAGCCAATTTTCGGTGGGAACGGCCGTTTCCCGGTCCATTTCCCATCAGTTTGAGAAGCGCCGCATTAATTTCTGCCTGGAACGTGTCCAATTCGGCCGTTGTGGCATAAAAAGCAACTTCGGTATAACCGGTACGATCCACCAGCATATCGATGGGTGCATTTTGGGTCACATAATCTGAATAATCCTGCACCAGTGTCAGCACATACGTTGTAAAGTAATGAATGTGATCCTCAACGGATAATCCCTTCATATCCTCCGCCCCCAATCGGGGCGGCTGAGCCAGACGATACGCTTTTTCTTGAATACCGTTGACCAATCTCGTTTCGGCAATGGCAATGAGGTTGTGCTCTAGCAGCAGCTTTAGGTGCCTGTAAATAGAAGATTTAGGCGTTGCTGGCAGGCGATCTGCAATCTCCTGTGTCGTTAGTTCGTCACGGCCAATCGCGCGCATAATCCGGAATCGAACTGGGTGGATAACGAGTTCTATCTTACGCAATTTTCACCTCATTATTAATAATGATAATGTTATCAAGAATAATAATTGATCCGCCTGCCGTTGTCAAGAGGAACGCAATGGGTGGCAAACAACTTTGCCGTTGTTGGCTCAACACCCCCGTTAGACAGGGAAGATTCGTTGCTAAAAAAAGCGGAGATTCTACAAGATGTCGGCCGTGGGATTCGCTTTTTTGGTGCAGATCCTCAGCAGGCAACCGGCCGCCTCCAGCACACACACCACCGACGCGTCACTGATGAAGCACGCATAATTAGTCTGCCAAATCGGGCAAGACAAGTGGCCGGAACGAGGTAAAATCTATGGGTCTTATTGAATAAAAAAGTGAAGAGTGAAAAGTGAAGCGTAGATTTGATCCCACCGAACATCCCCACCGACGGTTTAATCCACTAATCGATAGATGGGTTCAGGTTTCACCGCACCGCATGAAACGGCCGTGGCAAGGCCAGGTAGAGAAAGCGCCACCGGACAACCGTCCGGCGTACGATCCAACCTGCTATTTATGTCCCGGAAACGGCCGTGCCAGCGGCGACACCAATCCAGACTACAGCAGCACCTTTGTGTTTCAAAACGATTTTGCTGCGCTGTTAACTGACGTGCCCCCAGCGGGCGCTCCACGTCACCCGCTCCTGCAATCAAGGGCAGTAAAGGGAGAATGCCGGGTCATGTGTTTTTCTCCGCGACATGATCTGACACTGCCGGAAATGAGCCTGCCAGAAATTCGCGGCGTGGTGGATACCTGGGCAGCACAAACGGCCGAACTCGGCCAAACTTACCGCTGGGTGCAGGTGTTTGAGAATAAAGGGGCCGTGATGGGCTGCTCCAATCCGCACCCTCATGGTCAGATATGGTCGCTCGATGCGCTGCCTAACGAGCCTGCGGCAGAAGATATGGCGCAGAAACGGTATTTTGAAGAGAACGGCCGTCCCCTGTTGATAGATTATGTCAATTTGGAATTAGAGCAACCAGAGCGCGTCGTGGTGCAAAACGATCACTGGGTCGCCGTAGTGCCCTATTGGGCTGTCTGGCCGTTTGAGCTGCTGCTGCTACCCCGCCGCCACGTCATGCGTCTGCCCGATTTGGCCAGTGCCGAACGAGATGCTCTGGCCGACATCCTCAAAAGGATGCTCACGAAGTACGACAATCTGTTTGAAACATCCTTCCCCTATTCGATGGGTTGGCATGGCGCGCCGTTTGCCCATGCCAAAACCCCAGGGGTTTCAACGAGCAACACAGCCAACGTTTCTAAAGCAAAACCCCTGGGGTTTGAAGACAATGATCATTGGCAGCTCCACGCCCACTTCTACCCACCCTTGCTGCGCTCAGCCACCGTCAAAAAATTCCTGGTAGGCTACGAAATGCTCGCCGAAGCCCAGCGCGACCTCACGGCCGAACAGGCCGCCGACCGCCTGCGCAGCCTGCCTGATGTGCATTACAAGATGCAACATTTGGGCTAACCAGCAGGAGAAATTGAGACATGGATTTGCAACAACGCGTAACAGCTGCGTTCAACGAAGAATTTGATGCTGCTCCAGCGATCCTGGTGCGCGCTCCTGGCCGCGTCAACCTCATTGGCGAGCACACCGACTACAACGACGGCTTTGTCCTGCCGATGGCCATCGACCGGGGCATTTGGCTGGCCCTGCGGCCACGCGACGATGATCAGGTGGTAGTGCATTCGCTGGATTTTGGGGAAACGGCCGTTTTTCATCTTGATAGCCTTGAAATACCTCTCGCAAATTCCCCAATTGAGCAAAATCCAGACGTAAGCCTGCAGGAGGTTGGCCAATGGGCCGAATACCTCAAAGGCGTTGCCTGGGCCTTGCAGCAAAATGGCTACGATTTGCGCGGTTGGGAAGGGGTGCTGGCAGGCAACGTGCCCAAGGGAGCTGGCCTCTCCTCATCGGCCGCGCTGGAATTGGCCACGGCGCGCGCCTTCCAGCAGGTTTCTGGTTTTGCCTGGGATGCACCCCAAATGGCCAAGCTCTGCCAGCTGGCAGAGAATCAGTGGGTGGGCGTCAACTGCGGCATCATGGACCAGATGATTTCGGCTGCGGGCGAGGCGGGTCACGCCCTGCTGATCGACTGCCGCAGCCTGGAAACCCAATCTGTACCGCTGCCGCCAACGCTGGATGGTGCAGAAACGGCCGTTGTCATTTTGGACACCACTACCCGGCGCGGGCTGGTCGATTCGGCCTATAACGAGCGCCGCCAGCAGTGTGAAGCCGCCGCCGCCTTTTTCGATGTTCCAGCACTGCGGGATGTTTCTATTGCTGAATTTCTGGCCGAATCAGAAAATCTGGAACCGCTCACCCGCCAACGAGCAAAACACGTCATCACCGAAAATTTACGCACGCTCAACGCCGCCAAAGCGATGCAAACGGCCGATGCCACGCTGCTAGGCCAACTTATGAATGAAAGCCACATCAGCATGAGGGATGATTTTGAGATTACCAATCAGGAGTTGGATATAATGGTCGCGGCTGCCCAGGAACAAGCCAGCTGTTTCGGAGCGCGGATGACGGGCGGTGGTTTTGGCGGCTGTGCCGTTGCCTTGGTTCATGGTGAACAGGTTGATGAGTTTGTAACGGCCGTTGCCCACCGTTATCAACAACAAACCAACCTGTCCCCCAAAATTTATGTGTGCCAGCCAAGCAATGGGGCAACGGCCGTTGCGGGCATCTAGTCAACTTTGTCACCGTCCCCATGACGCTATAAAATTCGCCATCATGAAGAAGATCCCAAACTTATTTCGTGTTCTCGCCCTGACGTGGCTCCTCGTGACCGGCTGCGCCAGGAATGAGGTCCCAACGCCAACGCCACCAGACCCGACGCCCATCATCCTCATCGCCACGCCGACTGCGCTGCCAGACAATCTTATGGCCGTCATCGACACCGAGGAAGCGCTCATCACCAATCTTTACCAGCGGGTAGGCCCATCTGTTGTTCATATCACTACCCGCGTGATTACCCAAAGCTTCTTTTTTGGCCCATCGGCCAGCGAAGGCACCGGCTCTGGCTTTATTTGGGATGACAATGGGCATATTGTTACAAATTTTCACGTCATCGAAAATGCAAACAGTATCGAGGTAAAGCTGTCTGACGATGAGGTGGTCCCCGCCCAGGTAGTTGGTATCGATCCGCCCAATGATCTGGCCGTCATCAAGGTAGATGTGCCGCCGGATTCCCTGCAACCGCTGGAAGTTGGCGAATCCGAAAATCTACAAGTGGGCCAGCGGGCAATTGCCATTGGCAACCCCTTTGGCCTGGATCGCACCCTCACCACCGGGGTTGTGAGCGCTCTGGGACGGCCGTTGCAGACAGACCAGGACAGTTACATCTTCAACGTTATTCAAACTGATGCGGCAATTAATCCGGGGAATTCTGGCGGGCCACTCCTGGATTCCCGGGGACGGGTGATTGGGGTGAATACGGCCGTTCGGCAAGATGCTCAAGGAATCGGCTTTGCCGTGCCGATTGATACCGTGAAGCAGGTTGTACCGATCTTGATTGAAGCGGGCACCTACCCCCATCCCTGGTTGGGGCTCCTTGGCTATTCCATCACCCCGGAATGGGC
>CBDUOF010000354.1:0-6186 GCA_965368765.1 uncultured Anaerolineae bacterium
AATATGGAGACTTCCCCGCATTGGCAGCAACTGTAGGCTCAACCAGGGATCGATAGTTAAGCAGCAACTGACCGGAAACGGCCGTATCCAACCTAACCCCAGAGACTCATTGCTCCAGTAGCTTTTGTCAAAAAAATTAGACACGGATAAGCACTGATTTACACTGGGTTTTAGTTTTTAGCAGTGTCCACCTGTGAGGATTCGCACCCCATTGTTTACATAACTCCAATTCTAGTCAATTTACGCTTTTGCAAATTTGTCAGGTGCTGTTATGGTTGCTTCATTCGAATTATAGAAAGGAACTTATCATGTCTACGCTTACCGATCAACTTTTACAGCAGTTAAACGGGGGCGGCTTGTCCCAGATTAGCCAGCAAATCAACGCTGATGAGGGCGCCACCGGTTCGGCGCTTTCCCTGGCGATGCCCCTGCTCATGTCTGCACTGGCCAACAACAGCGCCAAGCCAGACGGCGCTCAGGCCCTGCATCAGGCACTGACCAATGACCATGATGGCGCTATCTTGGGCAATCTCTCCGGCTTTCTGGAAAATCCTCAAACCGCCAACGGCGCAGGCATTTTAGGGCACGTGCTGGGCGCTCAACAGCCAGCCGTGGCGCAAGGCATCGCTCAAAACACAAACTTGAACAGCGGCCAGATAGGTCAGCTGCTGCAAATCGCCGCGCCGCTCGTCATGGGTTCTTTGGGACAGCAGCAACAAGCGCAGGGGCTGGACCCGAGCGGTTTGTCGGCTTTGTTGGGTGGCCAACAGCAGGCGACGCAGCAGGCAAACCCCGATATGATGGGGATGCTCAATCAGTTGCTGGATCGTGATAAAGATGGCTCGGCTCTGGACGATATTTGGGGATTTTTGCGCCGCTTATTCGGCCGAGGCTAGCGGCATCGATTGGGGTCCAGGCATTATATCTTTGCTTGAGACAGCGCAAAGCGGTTACGGCCGTTGCGCCATCTCAAAAACAACACGCCCCCTAAAATCAACAAGCTCCCCGCCATTTGCAGCGAGGTTAGCTGTTCGCCCAGCACGAAGTAGGCCAATACGGCCGTAAAGGCGGGTTCTGTCGTCAGGATAAGGTTGGCCACGCTGGAAGGCAGTAGGCTCAGACTGGTGTTGTAAAGTCCAAAGCCCGCGACGGTGGGACCAGCAGCCAGCAAAATCACCACCCCCCACCCCTGCCAGGCAGTGCCAAACCAGAATAGATCATCGGCGGAAACGGCCGTGCCCACAATCATCTCCCCGGGCAGCACATTGGCAAGCAAGAAAAAAAGTGTGGCAAAGCCAAACACATACAGCAGCGTCGTCCACGGGTTTAGCCCCCGCTGTGAGGCAGCACGCCCCAGCAGGCTGTAGACCGCGTAGCCCAATCCTGCCAGCGTCCCGGTGAGAATCCCGGTCAGGTTGCTCGTCCAGGCCGCCGGATCCAGGGCATTGGCCACCAAAACGCAACCGGCCAGGCAAAGCGTTACGGCTATCAGTTTGGCCGCGCCCAGTGGCTCCTTGAGCAGCCAACGTGCCAGCAGCGCCGTAAAGGCGGCAGAGCTATAAACCAGAACCGTGGCCACGGCAGCTCCGTTCAAAGCAACTGACAGGGTCCACAGACCGTTAAAAACGGCAAACAGCAATCCGTAGCCAATGAGATAAGGCAGGTGACGGCGAGGCAGCCGAAGCAAGCTGGATTGAATGAGTCGCAGGCCAACGAGCAAGGTGATCACGACAAAAAAGCTGCGCCAAAAGGCAAGCAGCAATGGTGGAATGTGGTACGTTTCGGTAAGATAGCGGATGAAGACGGCCGTTGTCGATAAAATTGCGGCGCTGGCTAGAGCAACCGCATAGCCCTGGGCGGTGGATTCTTCCGGAGTGGTGGGTGACATCAGTAAATTCTAGAGCAAATACGGCCGTAGGCACAACTTTCATAGTCGGTGTCAGACGCAACGGCACAAGCGGGCCCGCTGCTGGCCGCAGAAGCGTGGTTTACGGGACAACGGTGTGGCAATAGATGGGTAAAAACAAAACGGCCGACTTCCTCGGCCCATCGTACAGCTGGACAAACGCAACCCTTGAACTGCATGACGTGCAGCCCTTGCTTGGCGGCATCATCGTAAAATTACCCAGTTGGACAATGAGTGAAGCATTTATTACGCACATGGCACCTGTGGGCACAGAAACCAAATTTCGTTTACGGCTAAACCTCAAAGAGAAGCAGGCATTCATCGATCTATGCGTTGCCCAAGACTTCCTCACCATCCAGCCAGCAGAGCGCCCTGGCATTCCCGATGAAGCGCGCCCGACCCTGGTGCTGACCAATCGCAAAAGAGAAAGCCACACCATTGCCAAATGGGCAGGCGTAGCCGATGCCCGCTTTGATACCATCTACCATGCTTTGCTGGCGCTGACCAGTCGGGGTGAGGAACTGCGGCCAATCAAGGCGCGCTTTACCCTCTGGCAAAAAGGCTTGACCATTGTCGGCATTGTTTCCGCAGCCTTGCTGCTCTTGCTGCCCGCCTACCACCTGGCTGAATCAATCGTCGCCACATGGTGGCCCGAGCAGGTTGGCCTTCTTTTCTTCATGCTGCTCCTTTTGATGATCCTGCTGTTGGTGGGTATGCGGGTGCTAGCCTGGCACGAGCGGCACAAAGCAGCGTGGAAACGCACGTTTACACATTTTTCGGTGCTTGGGGTACTTAACCTGCTCCTGACGGTGGCAATGATTTGCTTGCTGGGCTTAGGGGAAACGGCCGTTCGCCTTTGGAAAGCTGGCGAACCCCTAACCCTGGGAGATGAGCGAATTTTCTATGCAGTGGCGGGGTATACGGCCGTCTTTGCCGCAGTGTTGATCTTGGCAGCAGCCGGGCTCATCCTGCCCCGGCTGCTTGCCACGATTGAAGCGCGCTTCTAGGTGTAAAAACCAAAAAGTCTTTTGAGGTAGAAACGCCATTTCTTGGTGGTTTATTCAGGGAAAACGGGAGAATCACAATTTTTAGATTCAACCAACTTTCCCGCTTTCACCTAGCACTAGGCCATTTTGGATTTAATAAAGGTGCGCGGCGTAAACGGCCGTCCCAGCAGCAATCTAATCAGTTTACTGAGTATCTCAACGGCGCCCACCAGCAAAATGATGGCTAAAATGGCCTTGGCACCAGTGGTAAAAAACGGGACTGTCGAAATCGCCTCCAGGCTAAAGACGCGATACGCCACGTAGAGGCCAAAGGTTGAGGCAGCTACCTCAAGCCAGCGCGTGGCTCGATTCCAGCGACCCTGAAGCAAGACGGCCGTTTTCAGCACGAGGTCCAGCACCAGAGACGCGGTAAACCAGGGAATTTGCTGTAAAAATACGGCCGTAAAAAGAGCCAGAATCCCCGAACCTGTCTCACCAACCTCCGCCCCACCAAACCAGTTGGGGAAAAAGTTTAGCCAGCTTAGAAAAGCAATGGTAAAGAAAATGCCCACCAGCATTTCCGTGCGATCGATCCGATCGGGATCTTTGACCGGCGGCAGGGCGAGCGGATCCCAGGTTTTTGCCTGCTTCCCAGGCATTTCCAGAGACTCCCCGGCGACGCGTTCGATGATGGCAAAAATCAGGGTGACGATTCCGGCGTTGATAATGGCCGACCTGCCAAAAGAAAAGATGAACGAAAGCAGCTTGTCTAGATATTCGGCACCGCTGCTTTGCCACAAGACAAAGCCCAGGCCCAGCAAATGCAGGACACCAATCACGCTCAGCGTAATCGTGATGACCACCTGGTAGGTGGGAAACAGTTTAGCCCCAATCAACACTTGTTCCGGGCGGTATTGCGCCGCAATTTCTTCAGGGTGCCCAAACTCGCGCAGCACCTCGGCCGCAATTTTGGGCGATGCTTCCCCATCACCTTGCTCTTCGAGCGCGTCCAGCAGCAAGGAGCGGAGCTCCATTTCAATATCTGCCCGTGACTTGCGCGGCAAATGTTCGCCAACCTCATTCACATACCGATCAATCATTTCATTTGTATCCATTTGATTCCTCCATCCAAAAGCAGGGGCGACCCGGCGGGTCGTTGCTGCCCTATCATTTCGTTGTCAAACCGAGCAGTTGATTCATAACCACAACCGTCGCCTGCCATTCCTGAGTCAGATTGGCAAAAACCGTTTCGCCTTCCTGGCTCATTTTGTAGTAGCGGCGCGGGCGGGCATCGTCAATCACCTGCCAATCGCTTTGCAGCAAGCCTTGGGACTCTAAACGACGCAGCAAGGGGTACAGCGTACCTTCATTGATTTCCATCCCCTGTTCGTCCAGCGATTGTTTGAGTGAGTAGCCATACTGTTCGTCTTGGAGTTGGCTCAACACCGCCAGCATGAGGACACCGCGCCGCAGTTCCAATAGAAGTTTGTCATAGGTTGCCTCTTTATCATTCTTTGTTGCCATGTGGCGCATTATACTGTATGACACACAGTATTGTCAATATCGAAGTATTTTTGAATTTGATTCAGGCAAAAAATACCCTTTTGAGGAACGGCCGTTTCCCGACCAATCTCAAAAAGGCATCAAGCACCTATCTTGCCAGCTTTCCCAAAATGCTTACCCTGCTTGTCTCCTGGAATGAAGTCGTTCTTTAATGACCCGATAGATTGCATAACTAACGACACCGCTCATTCTTATTCAAAATTCTCCTTGATTTTTACGCAATCCTTTATTTCTATTTCCAGATTTTCTATTCACAGTCATTTACTCCACGGGTTTTCATTTCTACCCTGTCAGGCTTCTTTCTTTACCCTGTAACAACCATGTAACGCCTGCTTCAGCCGCGCGTTTTCCAACGCCTGCCATAAGCCATCTTCGGCGACGTTTGTCTGAATCACATTGTAAGACAATAACAATTGAGCCGGTGTTATTTCTCGGATCATATACATTGATCATGCTCATTTAACGGTTAGTAGATTGGCGTAAGAACCCATTTCAACGTTCCTGATCTAATTTTCCTCAACGACACGATTCCCAACAAAGTACCAGATTCACCCAACAAAACGACTTTGCATGACCACTAATCATCCGTAAAATGACATCTAAGCACCACCTTTAAACTAAACCCGAATTCTGTCTATTACGACCTGTTTCGGCTTGATTATGGAAAATCTAGATAAGGAGAATATTTTATGAAACAGTCATCTGTTTTGAAATTACTTTTAACACTTTGCTTTGCAGTGGTTTCTATCGCCTGTGGTGGTACAGAGCCTGCACCCACTACAGTACCCACGGTTGAACTAACTGATGTGCCAACTATTGAATCGACAAAAGTGCCGACAACCATGCCAGAAGAAACCGATATGTCTCCAACAGCAGAGACTTTGATGCGCGATAGTGGTTTGATGGTAACGAAACAAGACTATGGAGACATTGTTGTCCATAGCCTAACCGCACCCGAACAGGTATTTGCCGACAGCACGCATATCATTGAAACGCCAAACAGTCTGGTATTGTTGGACACCCAGTTTCTGCTGCCAATGGCACTCGATTACCGCGCCTACGCTGATAGTCTGGGCAAACCCATCGACCGTCTTATCATCTCCCATGCGCATCCCGACCACTTCTTGGGCGGGGAAGCGTTTGCCGATGTAGATATGTATGCCCTGGCAGAAACGGCCGATTTAATCGAGGCAAACGGTCAAGCAGAAGTGGATGAAAAGCAGGCCGATTTTGGCGATGCTATCGCCAGTTCCTTCGTGGGTCCGGAGGCATTGGAACCGGGGTCAGTAGATATTGATGGCGTTACATTTGAGTTTAGTAAAGTATTGAACGCCGAAGCTGAGGTTCAGCTTGTGACCACCGTGCCGGAATATGATGTGGTTTACGTGGGCGACATCGTCTACAGCGGTGTTCATCTCATCCTGGCTGGTGCGCCACCTACATGGACGGAAGCATTGGAGAATCTGAAAGCGGCAAGCTCTGAATCAACGGTTGTGCTGGCTGGGCATGGTTTACCGGGGACTGCTAGTCTGTATGATGAAAACATCGCGTGGTTAGCCAAAGCCGGTGAGCTGTTGAGCGAGGGGGGTACGGCTGAATCGTTTAAGAGCGGTCTGGTCGAAGCGTTCCCAGACCTGGGAATGGACGCTGCAATTGATTTTGTTACGCCCTTCCTCTTCCCAGAAGAAACCACTGCTGCATAGAGCGCACCAACAATTGCACCCATGCTTG
>CBDUOF010000355.1:0-6173 GCA_965368765.1 uncultured Anaerolineae bacterium
CCTCATAATAATCGGCTATTTTTTGCACACGAGATTTTTGAATAAAATCAAGAGGCGATAACTGAAATAACAATATTTTTTAGAGTTGCACGGCACGGGTTTGAGGTTGCAGTAGAAGATTTTGAGATGCGACGGTAGATTGTCGAATACCTCAATGTGAAAGTTGTTTTTGTTGAGGATGAGCAGCAGGTAGTATACCTGAGTTGTTCATTTGACCTGGAGAAACGCTTAATGCTTAATGGGCTGGTCCCTGCTCAAAATTCTTCTCGCCTGCACGAATCGGAACCGTCAACCAATTCTCGCGAGGGGGCAAAGGACAACTATATGTAGATTGATAGGCACAATATGGGTTATATGCGTAATTAAAGTCGATTTTGAAACGGCCGTTTCCCAAATCAACAATTCCTGGCCGATGATTGTCCAGGTACCGTCCTGCGCCGTAGGTCTCACTACCGCTTGTGGCATCCCGAAATGGCAAGAAAAACTCCTGGCCGTAGATGTCGCTGTAAATAGTAAGGCTGGCTGCTTCCCCATCAACGGCAAAAGAAAAACGGCCCCAGCGTCGATACGGCCGTAATTCGCCTGTGCTAGTTTCCATCTCGATCATCGGTTCCGTGGCCGCAAAAGGTTCTATGGTCACCGTCAACGCCAGCGCGTCTACCGCTTCAAAATAGGCCAACCCGTCAAACGTATCTCGTTGCTCCGCGGACAGGGGCGATTGTGGATGGAATCCCATAAACTGGTCAACCTCATTGCGAAAATGTTTCAATTCATTCATTGCATCTTCCATTTTTCAATATTTGGGCGGGTTGTCTGATTAATTGTTCAAAATCTCGCTAATTGTAGCAGACATGGACTGGTAAGTGGGCGATATTTGCTGGCCATTAAGAAAAAACGTTGGCGTACCGCGTGCCCCTGCAGCCTGGGCTTGGCGCGTTGCCTGGGTTACAAAGTCACGATATTTGCCGGAATCGACGCAGCTGTCAAACGCTTCCCGATTCAAACCAACGGCAGAAGCAATCTCTTTGACCCGCTCTGTTCCCAGATTGGGATAATCTTCCAGGTTTTCGTAAATGTAGTCGTGAAATCCCCAAAAGGCACCTTGCTCCGCAGCGCATTGCGCCGCCTCTGCTCCTTTGGGAGATGTTGCCGTAATTACCGGAAAATGGCGAAACTCAAAGCTCACCTGGTCACCAAATTCTGCCTGTAGCTGCTCTTTAATGCCTAGATTGTGCCATTGCTTGCAGGAAGAACAGGCCAAATCGCCATATTCAACAACTTTCACAGGGGCATCAATGGGGCCATCTAGATTTGGCTCAACCAGACTGGCTAACTCCTCAGCAGGAACGACGCCCGCATTGCGCCAAAGCGCCAAGGCAGCGATCGTCAGGATGATGATAATGGCAGCTCCTCCATAGCGAAGTTGCTTCATGCGAGTTGCTTTTACCCTGGCTTCCTGTCGCTGCTGTTTGCGTGATGCGCTTTTGCTCATGGATCCTCCAGTTAATTGCTCTGGGAGGATGCTAACACGGCCGTTTCTCCCCAACTGTAAGAAAGCTCACCCAAAACAAAAAGGACACCCTGTCTGGATGTCCCTTTTATGCTTAGGCGGAGAGGGTGGGATTCGAACCCACGGTGACCGCAAGGCCACAGTGCTTTTCGAGAGCACCCCAATCGTCCACTCTGGCACCTCTCCGTTTCGGTTATCAGTAGTCGGTAATCAGTAATCGGCCTCTTTTCACTTATCACTTTTCACTGCCGACTGGCTCGTAAATTTTGAAAGAACTGCTGTAACAAAGCCGCCGCTTCGTCTTCCAACACGCCGCTGGTGATGGTGACGCGGTGATTAAACTGGGTTTCATCCAGCACATTGACAATGGAACCATGCGCGCCAAAGCGTGTATCTTTTGCCCCGTAGACCAATCGTGGCAGTCGCGCCTGAATCATGGCGCCGGCACACATGGGGCAGGGTTCTAGGGTGCAGTAGAGCGTCACGCCCAGCAGTCGCCAATTTTGCACCGCAACGGCCGTTTCCTTCAGCGCAATCATCTCGGCGTGGGCTGTCGGGTCCTGGTCGCATTCTTTACGATTAAATCCTTGGCCTACGATACGGCCGTCTAACACCGCCACCGCACCAACCGGCACTTCGCCCAGGTCAGCGGCCTGGGCTGCCAGTGCCAACGCCGCCCGCATCCACTGCTTATCTTGCGCAATCTGCGCTGCTTGTTGCGTCTCATCTGGATTTGTAACGTTCAGTTCATTCACAGCGCCAGAATTATAGCAAATTCACCCCTGGCAAGCGAAAAGCGGTAAACGCGCACCACGAAATTTGCGAATGGATGAATGGGGCGAATAATGGTCTGCCGTCCTTTTCAATGATTTGGTGATTAATAGGTGCGTTCATCTCGTTATTTTCACCGCTTCAACTTCAATCATGTGTAACGCGTTTTCTACATCAAACAACACGCGATACGATCCAACGCGCAAACGCTAGCCTGGACGATTGGTTTAGGAGTTTGCATTGTTAGCTGAATATGCACAGTTGTGAATTGCGCTTCCAAATAGCGTGGATGATTCATCGGTAAAATGGATTGGTATAGTTAAGCAATCACCCAGGATATCACTTAATCTGTTCGCGTTGGTCTACTCTATTTGAATTGGATATCGAAGCTCAATGCGCCAATTGGACCCCTTTTTATATTTCGAATTTTCAGACGGAAGTATGTATCTCTTAGCTGTTCGTCAGGCTGGGGAGTAGCCAGTATGGCAATATCGTTGTGAGAGTTGGAACTGCTGTCTGTGCTATTATTGGGACGAATCAACTTTGAATGAAGTTGGCCATCGTTTCGTTCAAAAAACATGCCCTTGTATTGGAGAAAATCACGCTATGCGTAAGAATCGACTATTTTCTTTTTTTGTGATCGTATTGGCTATTCTAGTGGCTTGCCGCGAAGAGGAACCGCTGCCTACGGCCGTTCCCACCATTGTTGTTCCCACCCTTGCCCCCACTGGCACGCCTATTGCCACTGAATCCGGCATCGAAACGGCCGTTGCCACGCCGGCCCCCATCCAAATTGACCCAGAAGACATCGACTGGGCACCGCAGGTAATCTACAGCAGCCCCGCCCCGGGCGAGGATGTGCTGCTCGACGGCGCGATCACGATTCGTTTTGACCAGCCAATGAACCAAACGGCCGTTGAATCTGCCTTCACCATCACCCCTGTAGATGACACTCAAAAAGTAAGCGGCAACTTCTCCTGGCCACGGCCCGACACGCTCGTTTTTACGCCGCAAACCGACTCCCCGCGCCGCCAAACCTCCCGGGTACATATTGATGAAACGGCCGCTTCCAGCAACGGGCTCACCCTTGATGTACCCATCGAACTGACCCTGCAAACCGTTGGCGCACTCGAAGTAAGCCAAATCATCCCCAATGACGGCAGCATCGACGTACAAACGGATGGCGCGATTACCGTCTTGTTCAATCGCCCGGTGGTGCCGCTGGTGAGCAGCGGCCAGCAAGCCGATTTACCCCAGCCACTCGTCATCGAGCCGGCCGTGAGTGGGCAAGGAGAATGGACGTCGACCAGCATTTATCGCTTCGTGCCGGATGAACCATTGGCCGGGGCAACGACCTATCGCCTGGCAATTGATGACGGTTTGACTGATGTGCTGGGCGTTGGGCTGGAACGGCCGTTCACCGCTCAATTTACTACCCTTAAACCAGACATTGTCACCATTGAGCCAGACAGCAATGCAGATTTTGTGCCGACTGCGCCTATCACGATTACCTTCAATATGCCGATGGATCGCGCCACCACAGAAGCCGCTTTGAGCCTGCGTGGCGACGGTGAGACAGCCGCTGCCAATCTGGCGTTCGAGTGGCTGGAAAATGACCGGGTGGTGCAAATGACGCCACAAGATTTATTGGCCTTGGATACCCAATACCAGCTGCAAGTTGTTGGCTCTGCCCGAGCCGCCAGCGGCGAAGCCAGCCTGGGCGATACGGAAACCGTCTTGTACCAAACGGTGCCGTTTCCCGGCATCATCCGCACCGTCCCTGCCGCTGGTGGGGTCACTGATCGCTTTCAGCGCGGCATCACCATCCAGTTTGCCTCTCCGATGGCCTGGGAGACGTTTGAAGAGCGCATTCGCATTGACCCAGAACCAGCCAGAGTGCGCACCTTTGTGAACCAGTTTAGCAATGAAATCAGCCTCGATTTTACGCTGGAGTTGAACACCGTCTACACCGTCAGTATTCCTGGCTTTGCCGCCGACCCGTATGGCAATACGCTGGGTGAGCCAGTGACCTTCCGTTTCACAACGCCGGGACGCTTTCCCATTGCCTCGCTGGCCTTGCCGCCGCAAATTAGCCAGTTCAGCACCAGTTTTGTCACTGAGGTAGACGTGATTCATGTCAATGTTTCTCGAATTGATATGGCCTTGTATGAGTTGGGTCTGCCGCTTACCTTATTAAATCGGCCGTTTGATGTCGTGGACTATCGCCCGGCCGCTGCGCCACTCAGCACCTGGTCGCTGCCGCAAAGTAGCCCCCGCGATGAAGTAGGCACGCTTTCTGTGCCGCTGGCGGGCGAGGGGGCAGGTACGCTGGCGACGGGTGTTTATCTGCTGACGGTTGATGCGCCCGAAACCAGTGATGAGGTGCGGTTTTGGCAGAATCAGCGCAACTTGCTGGTGGTTAGCGACACCAATATTGTGGTAAAAGAGATGTTTGGCGCGGTGCATGTCTGGGTGACGGAACTGCGCACGGGGCAGCCTGCGGCCAATCAAAACCTCACGTTATACAGCGAGCAAGGAGTGGCATTGGGCACGGCCGTTTCCGACAGCAACGGGTTTGCCCAATTCAGCTATGCACCCAACAATGACTTCCTCGAAGGGGTGACGGTGGTCAGCGGTCAGCCAGGGCAGCAAGGCTTTGGGATTGGCAGCAGCATTTGGGATCAAGGCATCCGGCCCTGGGATTTTGACATCCCGGCTACCACCAGTGACGAAGTAGAGACCCTGGCTTACGTTTACACCGACCGTCCGATTTACCGACCCGGCGATACCGTTTATTACAAAGGCATTGTGCGGGATACGAATTACGGCCGTTACGGTGCCCCAACCGTTAGCACCTTTGAGATGCGCTTGGCCAGCAATAACTTCTTTGGTGGCGAATCGTTCGAGCGCACCATTCCGGTTGAAGTAGCCGCGGACGGCAGCTTTAGCGGCGACTATCTGCTGCCCCCAGATTTGTCATTGGGTTCCTACCAGTTTTTTGTGCAAAGCAACACCGTGGAAGCGTTCCGCCAATTTACCGTGGCAGAATATCGTGCCCCGGAGTTTCTGGTGAACCTTACCCCGGAACAGCCCGAGCAGCTGCGCGGCGAAACCGTTACGGTGGAACTGAGCGCCGACTACTTCTTTGGTGGCCCGGCCACCGATTTGCCCGTAGAGTGGACAGTTTATGACCAAGCCTATCAGCCAACGCCGCAGGTGGGTCCCTTCTTAAGCTTTGCGGATGGCGGCGGCTTTTTCTATGAAGACTTCGGTCTCTTTGGTAGTTTTGGCGGTGGCGGTGCCTTTGGCAACTACCTTATCAATGGCAACGGCCGTACCGATGAAAACGGCCGTTTCACCATCACCTTGCCCGCTAACCTGCTGCAAGAAGCAGAGGCCGGAAGTCGAAAAATCACAATTGAAGCCCAGGTCCTGGATTTGTCCGAATTTGCCGTCACCAGCCGCACCACCGTGACGCTGCACGCCGCCGACCTCTATGTGGGCATCGCCCCGGAAAATTTCATTGGTCGGGCTGGCGCTGAATCGGCACTCAATTTGCAGACGGTTGATTGGGACGGCCGTTTTGTGCCCAACCAGGAAGTGGAAGTTGTCTTTTATCGCCGCGAATGGGTGCCCAACCGCGTCCAGGACTTTGGCCTTTACTACACCCGTTGGGATACAGTGGATAGCGAAGTGGCCCGGTCCCGGGTGACAACCAATGCCCAGGGCACGGCCACCGCCAGCTTCACGCCAGAAGAAGGGGGCAATTACATTGCTGTAGCCAACGTCACCGACGACGGTGGGCGCGAGCAGTTTAGCAGCACCAGCATTTGGGTAGCAGATAGCGGCCGGATTGGCTGGCAGATTGACCCGCGTGACAAAACGATGACCC
>CBDUOF010000356.1:0-6161 GCA_965368765.1 uncultured Anaerolineae bacterium
CCAAAATGGTGAACACCACTTTGGCAATAGCACAAATATTTTTCGCCTGGCTACCATAGGACGACACGGAAAAGGGTAGTCGAAACGATTATTTTGTTTTAGAGTTATTGAAAACGGGTATGATTAGGTAAAATTACGGCAACATTTAGACAAACAACACAAATATTACATGATCTTTTGCTTACAAAACGCATTACAGACGTCCACAATATCACCGTCACCCAATGTGCTGGAGCAAATAGAGGAATCAGCAAACGATACGGCCGTTTACCATGGAGTCATTTACATGAACCAACCAGATTTCACAAAAATAGCTTATCAATCCCAAACAAAACCAGCAGGCGATACGGCCGTTTCTCCCCACACATGGCAAACATTAGAGCAAATTGACGTACGGCCGTTCCACACCGCCGCCGATTTGCAACACATGGAACATCTCAACTTTGCTGCCGGGATTCCCCCCTACCTGCGTGGCCCCTACCCCGCCATGTACGCCGTACGGCCGTGGACCGTGCGTCAATATGCCGGGTTCAGCACCGCCGAAGAGAGCAACGCCTTCTACCGTCGCAACCTCGCCGCCGGGCAGCGTGGCCTCTCCATCGCCTTCGACCTGGCCACCCACCGCGGCTACGACTCCGACCATGAGCGCGTTGAGGGCGACGTGGGAAAAGCGGGCGTGGCCATCGACTCCATTTTAGACATGCGCATCCTGTTCGACGGCATCCCGCTGGACAAAATGTCCGTCTCCATGACGATGAACGGCGCAGTGCTGCCCATTCTGGCCTTCTACATTGTCGCCGCCGAGGAGCAGGGCGTGCCCCACGAACAGCTCACAGGCACCATCCAAAACGACATCCTCAAAGAGTACATGGTGCGCAACACCTACATCTATCCGCCTGTGCCCTCGATGCGCATTGTGGGCGATATTTTTGCCTACACCGCCCGCGAGATGCCCAAATTCAACGCCATCAGCGTCTCCGGCTATCACATGCAGGAAGCCGGGGCCACGGCTGATATCGAGCTGGGCTACACTCTGGCCGATGGGCTGGAATATTTACGGGCGGGTATGGCTGCCGGGATGAACATCGATGACTTTGCCCCGCGCATCTCTTTCTTTTGGGCAATTGGCATGAATATGTTTATGGAGATTGCCAAAATGCGCGCCGCCCGCATGTTGTGGGCCAAAATTGTTAAGCAGTTTAATCCGCAAAACGACAAATCGATGGCCCTGCGCACCCACAGCCAAACCTCCGGCTGGAGCCTGACGGAGCAAGACCCGTATAACAACGTCACCCGCACCTGCCTGGAAGCGATGTCCGCAGCCTTTGGCGGCACCCAGTCGCTGCACACCAACGCCCTGGATGAAGCCATCGCCCTGCCCACCGACTTTTCGGCCCGCATCGCCCGCAACACCCAGCTTTATTTGCAGCACGAAACGGGTATCACCCGCACCGTTGATCCGTGGGCCGGATCCTACCTCGTCGAAACGCTCACCCATGAGTTAGCCCAGCGCGCCTGGGCGCACATTCAGGAGGTCGAAGCCCTGGGCGGCATGGCCAAGGCGCTGGAAACCGGCCTGCCCAAGATGCGCATTGAGGAAGCGGCCGCTCGCCGCCAGGCCCACATCGACTCTGGTCAGGAAACGATTGTGGGGGTGAACAAGTACCGGCTGGATACTGAAGATGCGATTGATATTCTGGAAGTGGACAACACGGCCGTTCGCCAATCCCAACTGGCCCGTTTAGCAGAACTCAGAGCCAATCGGGACGATTCGGCCGTTACCCAAACCCTTAACGCTCTCACCACCGCCGCCGATTCAGGCGAGGGCAATCTGCTAGAATTAGCCGTCGATGCCGCCCGCGCTCGGGCCAGCCTGGGCGAGATCTCCACCGCGCTGGAGCAAGTGTGGGGTCGCCACAAAGCCACCGTCCGCTCGATTGGCGGCGTTTACAGCAGCGAATTTGGAGAAAAGATGGAAATAAATACCGTGCGCCAGATGGCCGATGACTTTGAGGAATTAGAGGGTCGCCGCCCCCGAATCATGGTGGCCAAAATCGGCCAGGACGGCCACGATCGTGGCGCCAAAGTCGTGGCCACCGCCTTCGCCGACCTCGGCTTCGACGTAGACATCGGTCCGCTCTTCCAAACCCCGGCCGAAGTGGCCAAACAGGCCATCGAAAATGATGTGCATGTGGTGGGGATTAGCTCGCTGGCGGCGGGGCACAAGACGCTGCTGCCGCAGTTGGTGGAGGCTTTGAAGGGATACGGCCGTTCCGACATCATGGTTGTCATCGGCGGCGTCATCCCCGCCCAGGATTACCAAAACTTATTCGATCACGGCGCAGCGGCCATCTTCGGCCCCGGCACGGTCATTCCCGTGGCGGCCCAAAAAGTGCTGCAAGAGCTAAAAAATCGACTTGGACACGAATAATTTGGCGTTGACCATTTAAGCAAAAAGACCTCTGCGGAGCGTTCCCTGATTCCGGGTTTATTTGTGACCCATTCTTTGGTTGCACGGCAAACATTATTTGAAATAGCAATTTAATCTTCTAGGATGCGGATAAACGCAGATGATAAAACAATCAGCATCATCCGCGTTCCTTCATTTTACGCACCCTTGTTTCTGATTAGGTCTAGCCCACTTCCCCACACAATTTCTTAACAACTATTTAGTACCCTGAAAACACGCTGACTTTTCAGCGCCCCGTATCTTTTGCACGCGTCATGCGTCTGTAATGGGTGAGGGTGACCATGAGCCATTGTGACGACAAGCTGCTGCAAAAAGCCCGCGCCTTTGATCGTGAGGCATTAACGGCCGTTTACGACCAATACCACCCCCTGCTCTACCGCTACATCATTCGGCAGGTCAGTGATGGCGAGACGGCGCGGGAATTAACGGCCGTGGTCTTCGAACGGTTCCTGGCGGCCATCAAAAAGGGCAATGGGCCAGAGCAGCAGCTCAAGGCGTGGCTCTACCGCACCGCCCATAATCTGGTCATCGACCATTACCGCAGGCAGGCACACCGAGACCATCTGCCTCTGTCAGAAAGCGTGGCCAGCAGCGGCGACGGCCCGGCTCACCAGGCCGAACGACATCTGCTGGGCGAACAGGTTTTCCAGGCATTGCCGTCGCTTACGCCAGATCAGCAGCAAGTGATCGCCCTCAAATTTTTAGAAGGTTTTTCAAACGCAGAAGTGGCTGACCTAATGGGCAAGCCCATCGGCGCCGTCAAGGCGTTGCAGCATCGCGGGCTGGCCCGGCTGCAAGCGCTGTTGGCACCCCAGCCCATTGAGGAGCGTGTCGCATGACAGAAAGATTCGAAGATGTATTGGATGCCGCTCTGGAAGCAATCAAAAGTGAACCGGTAACGGCCGTTCTCACCCGCCATCCCCACCAGGCAGAGAGTTTGGCACCGCTGCTGATGACCGCTGAACTATTGGGCGACGGGCAAACGGCCGTACAGCCTCAACCCGACCCCGACTGGCAAGCGACCGATCGTGCCGCCTTTCTCGCCCAAATCGACCAATTGCCGGCAACGGCCGTATCTACCAGCCCGCTCCTGCGTCTGAAAGGGTGGCTGAGGCAATCTCGCCCAGCCCGACATAACGAACCAAGTCAAAAGGAGCGTAAACTCATGAACGCATTAATAGCACGCGCCGTGGCTACCGCCGTTGTCATCTTCAGCATCGGCGGCGGCACCGTGGCCTTAGCCAACGATAGCCTGCCAGACACCCCACTCTACCCGGTCAAACTAATGGTGGAAGAGACGCGAATGGCAATGGCAGACAGTCCTGCAGAACAAGCAGCCTTGCAAATGACGCTGGCTCAAGTACGCCTGCAAGAGATGACCCAGCTCATGCAGGCTGGCGATCAGATCGATGAGCCGCTCACCGATCGGCTGGAAACCCATTTGCAGCAAGCCCTGCAACAAACTGCCCAACTGGGCGATCCGGAAATGATTGGCTTGCTGACGCAGATGCAAACCATGCTACAGAACCAGCAGCAAACGATGGCGCAGCTGGGCGATCCGACACAGGCAATGTTTGGCCAGATCAATCAGATTATGAACCGTTACCAGGAGCAGGCACAAGCTGGCCTGGAAGACCCATCGACGTTCCGCTGGCGGCACAGCCAGGACCCAAATTGGGAGCCGCCTTGCCTCGAGGAGGGCTGTGAACCAGCCGGTAACAGCAACCAGTATGGCCAAGATGAGGACAATGGTCAGTATGGGCCTGGCCCCGGCGGTTGCATTGGCGATTGTGAACCAAACGGCAGCGAAAACCAGTACGGTCAGGATAACGACAACAGCCAAAATGACAATGGCAGCGATGCTGGCAATCCCGGCAGCGCCAATGGCCCCAACGGCCCCGGCGATGGCACTTGCCTAGGTGACTGTGACCCAGTGGGTGAGCAAAGCCACACTGGACAAGAGGATGATCATGCTGGTCAGACAGGCCCTGGCGACAGCGATGGCGTCTGCACCAATGATTGTGACCCCCTTGGTGATGGCCCACATCCGGATCATGGCAGTGGCCATGGCAATGGTGGCTAAAGCAGATTGCTAGCTCAACCCTTTTTGAGAGCCGACATGGTTGATGAAGCCATGTCGGCTTTTTGCTGAGTACGGCCGTTTCCCGCACACGACAAAAGTCATCCCCAATTGTCACAAAGATCAGGTGACGGCCGTAAAAATCGTGTTACACTCATCGTTAGATAACCATCTAACAAAACTATCGTTAAACAGAGTGTATTGCATGTCTCAACCAACTAAAAACGGCTTTGCCACCTATATCGAAAAAAGCAAAGCATTCAGCCCAAACGCCAGGCTGGTACTAATTTATAGCGCGTTCACCGGACTCGCTTTTGGCGTTTTCCGTTTTCTTTTTAATTTCTACGTGCTTAGTTTAGGAGATGCCTACGACGAAGCATTTATTGGCTCGCTGCAAACCGCATCCTCCTTTGCCTCAATCCTCATGGCGCTGCCCGCCGCTTACCTGGCAGAGCGCTATTCGCAAAAGAAGATCATGATCCAGACGGCACTCATCAGCAGTTTAGCCATCATCGGTCTGGTACTGTTTCCGTTCCGCGGGCTGCTCATCCTCTTCAACATGATTGCTGGCATCAGCATGAGCATGCGGCAAGTGGCCATGGCCCCCTTCCTCATGGCCAACACCTCCGAAAACGAACGCCAGTGGGTCTTCAGCTTCAACTTTGGCTTGATGACCGTCTCCGGCTTTTTTGGCAATCTGTTAGGCGGCTGGCTGCCCACCTGGCTCGGTGGCTGGTTCGATGCGGCCCCCACTGACACCTTGGCTTACCAGCTTGCTCTGGGCAGCATGATGATCGTTACCATTCTCTCGATCGGTCCACTTACACGCATTATCATGCCCCCGGTCGACCGCAACAAGCGTGTCGAGCTGCCCTGGGTTCAGCTGCGTCACTATGGCTGGAGCCTGAGCCAATTCTTGCTGCCTCAGCTCATCATTGGTCTGGGCGCCGGGCTAATGCAGCCCTTCATGAACATCTACTTCCGCAACGTCTATGATAAACCAGATCCATCCATTTCAATCATTTTTGCGATTGGTGGCTTGGGGATGGCTATTGCCCAATTTCTGGGGCCGCCGCTGGCCGATAAATACGGCAAAATAAACACCGTCATCATGACCCAAATTTTTTCTGTTCCGTTTCTGATCCTGCTGGGACTGGGTGCGTGGCTTGTCCCAGGCGGGATGGCTCCCGCCAGTTTCTGGTTCCTTGTGGCAGGCACGGCCTATATTTTCCGTCTGGCACTGATGAACCTGAGCAACCCTGTTTACCAAACCTTTGTGCTGGAACACGTTCCTACCGATGTTCAAGCTTTGGCCATGAGCCTCAACTCCCTTTCATTTCAATTTGGCTGGTTTATCATGCCGCAGGTGAGCGGCTGGCTTCAGGTACGTTTTGGCGAATTTGGCTTTGTGCCGATTTTTGGCCTGGTGGCTATTTTCTATCTGCTTGCGACCCTGCTAGAATGGCGTCTGTTTGGAGGAAGCAATCGTCAGATGCCTTCTTTTGCCCACTCCATGGGTGAGGGGTGAGGTGAAAACGGGAAAGTTCTTAATCGGTTTAATTCAGATCCCTTTTTTGGCTTCTACATAAGACACAATGTCAGGCATCTGGG
>CBDUOF010000357.1:0-6149 GCA_965368765.1 uncultured Anaerolineae bacterium
AGAGTAGCGTCAGCGGCGGGAGCCACCAAAGCACCCGAGTACGCCATTGGCCCTCTTTCACCCGCTCCACGATGAGAACGAAAACGGCCGTTAAGAACAAATTAAATATCTGCGGTCGCGCCCCCCAAACAATGGCGGAGGTAATGGCAGCAAGGAGAACAATGAAGGCAGGGAGATACGGTCGTCCGGCACAAGCCAGATACAGCAACCAGTAAGTCAGTGCCGTAAGCCCAGCAAAGAAGAGAATCAGCCCGGGCAGTCCACCCGCCAAATACACCAGCCACATGATCAATTGGGAGAGCCATTCGTGCGTCACCCAGGTATTTTGCGGCACGGTAAAAGTGAACACATCTTGCGCCGGGATGCCGTGTTGCAAAATGTATTCCCCAGTTCGCAGATGCCACCACATATCCGGGTCCAGCGTCTCGCGCACCGCCATCGTAAAGAGGGCAATGGCAAACAGGGCCACAAATAATCGTTTGGTGTTCAATAAGCTGGGTTTAGTCACAATGAGACACGGTACTAGGAAACTCTGTCAGCTAAAATTACGCAGCAGGCTGGGGGAAGCGTTTAATTCGCAAACTAATACGGCCGTTTGGCATACACCGTAAACAAATCGCCAAAGTTTAAAGGCACAGCCACATGACCCAGCCCCAGACCGTTGACAACCCAGTTGGCTAATCGACCCAGCGGGCGGCTCATTGCCTCCACACGGCTAACCAGGTAGTTCAGCCGCAGGTAACGCCCCTCCGCACCTGACGAAACGACTTCAAATCCATTTTTCTCTAGCATTTGGCGCAATGTTTTTTGGCTAAAGTAATGAATGTGCATGTCCATCAGCCAGGGCCAGCGCCCCCTCATCAGCCGAGCCATCAGGCTGTCGATGTCCATTGTGTGCACCACCAGCCAGCCACCCGGCTCCAGCAGGTTATATGCTTTGCCAATCTCACCAGATGGATCAGCCACGTGCTCTATCACGTCCCACATCGTCACGACGTCAAACTGCTTGCCAACCAGTTCCGCAGCGTCTTGCGTACCGTGGATCACCGGCACACCTTGTCGCTGAGCCAGGCTCGCAGCCCACTCTGAAGGCTCCACGCCACATGCTTGCCAGCCAGCCTGCACGGCCGTTTCCACAAACACACCAATGTAGGCGCCTACGTCCAGCAGGGAACGGCCGTTTGCCTGGCCCACCCGTTTTTCCATCGACCGCAAATGCTTTTGGAAGGTGAGTTCCCGACCAGCCCGCTCTTCCACGTAGGTTTCGTCGGTAACGGCCGTATACGCCTCCAAAATCTCATCGCCAGACCAGCGTGGGTTGGCATACACATAGCCACAATGTTTACATTGCACGATTTGGGCATGATGCCCATAACCCGGATTTGTACAGGAAAAGGCATCGACTTCTAACTGTTCTTTAGGCTGAATGGTGGAGGGAAACCGCACCACATATTCGTCCCGGCCACATAAATTACACTGTATGTTTATCATGATGAGGAAATTGGCACTTCGGGTCGCCTTGGTTCGCCACCCCGCAGCCGACGAAACGCTAGCCGCAGCAGCGTGTACTGCGCCTTAATCACTTCATTGCGCGAAATCTTAGTTTGCCCTTTGCGGCGATCTTCAAACGTAATGGGCACTTCGCCAATTTGCCAACCGCGCCGCTGGCACATAAAAAGCATCTCTACCAGAAAGGAGTAGCCACTGGAAAACACGCGCTTCAGCGGAATCGACTCCAGAACCTCACGCCGGTACAGCCTGAAGCCAGCCGTCGCATCACGTGCCCGTAGCCCTAGCAAAGAGCGGGCAACAAAGTTGGCCCCTTTACTAAGCATAACGCGCTTCCAACTACAGTTGCGCTGCCCGCCGCCGGCCACATAGCGGGAACCAATCACGACATGTTTTTGTTTGCTCAAGGCAATCATATCTGGAATGTAGCGCGGATTGTGGGAAAAATCGGCATCCATCGTCATGATGCGTTTGGCACCGATGGACAATGCCTTATTGAACCCAGCAATATAAGCTGTGCCTAGCCCCAACTTACCAGGGCGATGCACCGCATGCACACGTCCTGGATATTTGGCCACCCACGTATCGGCGAGCTGCCCTGTCCCGTCTGGCGAATTATCATCCACTACAATCACGCCAATCTCCACGGGCAATGCCAGTAGCTGGGTGATGAGATCATCCAAATTATCAGCTTCGTTATAGGTTGGCACAATTACAAAACTATCTGTCATAGCATTAACCTTCTATAAAAAGTGGCCGATTGTAACGGTTACTCTACGGTCAAACAACTATTCATTACGGCCGTTTAAGCAAATCGCCAGGAGGAAATTGAAATAGACGTCACTGAAACTTTCTCAAGGTATCGACCGGAACAACCGTCGCTGGCGACATGTTAGAAGTCTGGCAGGGGAAGGTGTTTGAGTGGTTGTCAATAAGGTTACCGATGGGTTTTGGGGTGCGTCTAGTGGAAATAACACCTGCTATTGATGATCTAGGTTGGTTGGATGACGATAGCGCAGCCATCTGTATTGCGGAACTGCGTCAGGATATGGCCGTATCCAACAAAGTCTGGGCGCTGACGGCTCAAGCTCCGCCGTCGCTGTCCCCTCCAAAGTCAATAAGCCCGCGCTCTAACGCCTCTTCCAGAGAAATTCCTCTTACCTCAGCACCGTCCTCGGCATCGGCCGTGTCCCAAAATGCATCCAAATCCGGCGTGTCCGCAATGGGTTCATCGTCACCAGTCAATAAATCCATCAGTTCATCCGGGGCAATGTCTAAGTAATCTGCAGGGGGCGGGTCATTTTCACTAACTGTTTGTATGGGGTCGGGAGTTGTTGGCATTGGGTCCGGCATAGGAACGGCCGTTCCTGGCTCGGTATCGGCTTCCTCAACAACATGAGGGGCAACCTCGGCCGGCGATGTGGCTTCTGCGGGCGTCTGCAGTGCCGGCAGCATGGTTACGAGCTCCTTGATAGCGCGCTGGGTAAAGACCCAGATCGTCCCAATACGGCCTCGGCGTGCGGCCATATCAAAGAAGAGGGTTAAAAAGTGACCGCGTCCTACGTTGGCGCAATAAAATTCAAAATCATCACCCACATGATATTGTAAAGTGAACGGTTCCGTCGCGCCCAGCTCATCTGCCAGCAAAAAGCTGTTTCGCAAATTATCGGCCACAATGCCCATCAATTTTTGCAAATCAAACTGACGGCCGTCTCCAGCTGAAAAGACGATCTCGCCTAAAGTGGATGCCAAAGTTAAATGCATGGCTCCGGTATCCACCCGTAATGAGTCCAGTCGGCGCTGCAAACTATCGGAAACGGCCGTAGCCACGGGCGCAGCCACAACTGGATTCACCGGTGGCAGCGCAGCAGATTCGCCATAAAGTGCTGTATGAACGGCCGTTAACACGCTGTCTGTATCCAAAGGTTTTTGAAAATACCGGTACACCCCTAAATCAGTTGCTTCCTTGCGCCCCTGATTCGACGAATACGCCGTAATCATTATCACCGGCATCTCACGACCCAAAGTCTTGACCCGTCGAACCAAATCAAACCCACTCATTCCCGGCAAACGTACATCCGTAATCAATAAATCAAATGGAGCGCGGCGAAGCTCTAGCAAACCCTCCTCAGCCGAAGGCACTGCCAACACTTCGCAATCCTGGTTAGACAGCTCCAGCATCGATCGCAAAAACTCCAGCATCTCAAAATGATCATCAACTACCAAAATTTGTTTCGCATCTGCCATAATCAAATCCGTTATCAAGTCTGCCAATTACAGGTAAAGTCGTCGTTTTTTCGTACGTAAAGCAGAAAAACGGCCGTTGTCCAACCAATTTAAAGAGCCTTCAACCGTTGCCCATTATAAAGTCTGCCAATGCAATAAGACAAGCATGAAAAAAGGCCTGCATAGGCAGACCTTTTTACTATTAAGGAAGTCAAACTAAAAAAACAGGGCCAACACATCAAACTTCAACAATAATGGCCCGATCCTTCAAATTCTCACGAGTCAATTTACTGGCGCCCTTCTCGCCGGTTTCCAGCAGCCAACAAGCCGCATAATGTTCTTCGCCATAATCTTTAAACGGTGGCTCTTCCTGCGAGCATTTGTCAAAAGCCAGGGGGCAGCGCGTATGGAAGCGGCAGCCCGTCGGCGGATTCAATGGACTGGGCACGTCGCCTTCCAAAATCACGCGCTGTCGCCGCAATGTGGGATCAGGAATCGGGATTGCGGACATCAGCGCCTGGGTATAAGGGTGCAGCGGATCACGATACAAATCATCACGAGACGCCATCTCCACCATCTTACCCAAATACATCACCCCAACGCGGTCACTAAAATGCTCGACAACACTCAAATTATGGGCAATAAACAAATAAGTCAGGCCAAAATCTTTTTGTAGCTCCCGCAAAATATTTAATACCTGTGCCTGAATGGACACGTCCAAAGCCGATACTGGTTCATCACACACAATAAATTTCGGCCGTAATGCCAAAGCACGGGCAATACCAATGCGCTGGCGTTGCCCACCAGAAAATTCATGCGGATAGCGTCGGGCGTGATCTGCACGCATCCCCACACGGGTCAGCATCTCTACGACAATATCATACCGCTCTTGCGAATTCTTATCCGTATGAATGCGCAAACCTTCTGCAATACTTTCTCCAATTGGCATCCGTGGATCCAGAGAAGAATAGGGGTCTTGGAAAATAATCTGAATGCTTCGGCGCATTTTCTTCAGTTGCGAAGCATTGAGGTCAAACAAATCCTGACCATCAAAAACAACCTGACCAGAAGTCGCGGGAATCAGTCGCAGAATCGTACGGCCGATTGTCGTTTTGCCACAGCCAGATTCACCAACAAGGCCAAATGTTTCGCCCTCATAAATAAAAAATGATACATCATCAACCGCTTTTACCCACGCTTTGACCCGCTGCAACAAACCTGCACGAACCGGAAAATATTTAACAACGTTATTGACCTCAAGCAGAACCCGTTTGTTCTTATTCTTCTTTGCACTGAGGTCTTGTTTTATTACGTCTTCCATATTAATTCTCCGCTCCTTCTTCGTACAGCCAGCAGCGAACCTTCCGATTGGGACCAATCACCTTCAGTTCTGGCTCCTCTTCCGTACAGATTTCCAGGTTATTTTCAATCCGAGGCAAGCACCGAGGGGCAAACTTACACCCCTGGGGTAAATTAATAAGGTTTGGCACCGAACCAGGAATTGTCACCAAATCCTTCTCAGATTGTCCTAAAACAGGGGTTGACCCAATCAAAGCGGCCGTATACGGGTGTTTCGGCGAATCAAAAAGTTCTATAATGGGTGATTCCTCGACAATACGACCGGCATACATCACCACCACGCGATCACACATCTCGGCCACAACACCCAGGTCGTGTGTAATCAAAATAATTGACGTTTCCATTTTGGAACGTAAGTTGCGCATCAAATCAAGAATCTGAGCCTGAATCGTCACGTCCAATGCGGTCGTCGGCTCATCAGCAATCAACAGCTCAGGCACACAAGCCAGCGCCATCGCAATCATCACTCGCTGAGCCATACCACCAGACATTTCATGCGGAAATGAATTCACCCGCGATTCTGGTTCCGGAATCCCAACCATGCTAAGCAACTCAACCGCTCGCTTCTGACCCGCTTCCTTACCCAAATCCTGGTGAATAAACAACACCTCAGAAAGCTGATCGCCCACCTTAAACACCGGATTCAAACAGCTTTGTGGTTGTTGAAAAATCATCGATATCCGATTTCCCCGAATTTTAACCATTCGAGATTCCGGTATCTGCAAAAGATCTTGATTATCAAAAATAATTTGACCCTCAACAACTTTACCAGGCTGTCCAACCAGACGCATAATAGATAGAGAAGTCACACTTTTGCCACAGCCAGACTCTCCTACAATACCCAACACCTCACCTCGTTGAACGTGAAAGTCAATACCATCGACCGCACGTACAACGCCGGACTCAGTAAAAAATTGAGTCTTGAGGCTTTTCACTTCAAGAATGTTTTCTTTAATGTTTTTCTCCACTGTCTCTGCCTCTTCTTCCCTAAAAGGATTGACTACAATTTAAGCCTAGGGTCAAGGGCATCACGCAAGCCATCACCCAGATAATTG
>CBDUOF010000358.1:0-6131 GCA_965368765.1 uncultured Anaerolineae bacterium
CCGTGTTGAGTGACGGTAAATTGATGCAGATTGATTCACCGCGTAACCTGTACAACGTGCCCGCTAACATCTTTGTGGCTGGCTTTATTGGCAGTCCCAGCATGAATTTCTTTGACAGCACCCTGGTGGGTGAGGAAGGCAATTTGTATGTGGACGCTGGCGACTTCCGCGTGCGTGTGCCGGATGACAAGAAGGTTGCCTATAACGATTACGTAGGCAAAGAGGTTGTGTTCGGGATGCGCCCAGAGCATGTCCATGCCCCTGAGTTTGCTCCGCCGAATATTTTGGCTTCGCCTATGGAGGGAACAGTTGAAGTGGTCGAGCTGTTAGGACATGAGCAGCATCTATTCATCAATTCTGGCCGCAATAGCCTGGTTGCAACGGTGGACACCCGAATGAGCGTTGGCTTTGGCAACAAGATTAACCTGGTGATGGATATGACCAACATGCACTTGTTCGACAAGAACACGGAGCAGGCAATACGCTAGGCTGAATAAATTACCATACGGCCGTCTCTCGCATAATGGGAGGCGGCCTTTTTTATTCCCCAGGCAAGAGATTGAGACCGTCAAAACGGACCAATCTTTTGGCCGCCAAACGCACTTTTTGAATATGCCTGAAGCAAAACGAACGGTTGGAGATTGGTTTCCGGTGCAATTCATCTGGCGTCTGCCAGAAGGTGACTATGTTCGGGCTATTTTTCGCGCCGAGATTTTAGATACCATTCCAAACGCGGAAAAATATTTGGTTCGGTTAGTGGAACTATTGGCCGGGCGACAAGAAACCAAAGACGGGGAAATGCGCCCCAAAGAGGAAATGACGATTCCGTATTGGGTCTTGGTGCGCGAGATTATTGGCAATAAGGTGACCGTCGCTTATGAAGTCGAAGACGGTCGGCCCCTGCACATGCGCCTTACAACCCTGATTGGCGAACACGACTTCTTTACCCGCTTTTCGCGCTACGATGAGTAAACAGCCGGTTATCTGTCTTTTAGATTAAATACGGCCGTCAATTCCGGCTTCAAAAATCGTTCAAACTCCAAAACGTATCCACCTGGATCTTCAACAAAGAAATATTCGATCTGGATGGATTCAGAACGGCCGTACGCTTGCCGAATCTTGGCCCCTTTTTCACGTAGATACTGGTACCAACCGCTTACATCATCCACAACCAAAGTGAGCATGACCGCATTTTCTGGTTGCGTTTTCAAGGAGCCATACGCTTCATCGACCAGGCCGACAAATGCTGTGCCGCTGACACGATAGATTTTAGCCCAGCCCTGATCCTCGACAATCTCCAGACCTAAGATGGTTTCGTAAAAGTGCTGGGCAGCGGATAAATCTTGATAGTAAAAAAACGTGATTTGGGATGCAATCGTTAGATTCTTCATAGGTTTGCCGTGAAACTCAGCGGGTCAATGACATTATTGAGTAATGGGTAATGGCAACAACTAAATTTGCTGCGTCACCGTGTCCTTCTGTTGATTCATGACTCATTTTTGGGTGACAGATAAATGAGCGGCAAGCTTAGCAAAGTCATGCCGTATTTTACAATGAGATTAAATATAAAGATTTGCCCTACAGTGGCCCAGGGCAGCGTAAGAAAATGATCCTGCAGAAACGGCAAGGCGCCAAACGCGCCCACAGCAAAAATGAGGTTGTCAATGGGCACACTGATGCTGTTACTCAACAGCACCCGCAGCCACTGGAAACGTTTGGTAATCCTGGTGACAAACCAGTGATAAACCTCCGTATCGATTAGCTCACTGATGACTTCTGCCAGGATCGAGGCGATGACGATACGCCAGAGGGGTCCTAGCACGGCGCTGAACTCCGCGCCCAATCCCCACGTTGGGTCGCTGGGCACGCTGGCTGCCCAGGTAAGGTAAGTCGCCATGAATAAATTAATGAGCGCCGCCATGATGATGAGTGCCTGAGCATTACGTTTGCCCAGCAGCTTGTGTACCACGTCCCGTAAGGTAAACGTGATGGGATAAATAAACGTCCCCATGTCTACAGCGTACCCGGCGACCAGGCCAATTTTCAAGCTGGTGATGTCAGCCAGCATTTGTGCCCCAATGTAGGCAGCCACCACGATGATTGCGATTCTGGGAACGGCCGTTACTATCGCGCCCATCGCTTCTTGTTTTTGTTTTTCTTGCCCCAACACAGTCATAAAAAATCCTTCCGACAGGAAATGAAGCCAGGCAGGTTTTGGCGCCTGTCTGGTTGATCGTTATTTTCCATTTGTCAATTAATGGCGGGCGTGGATTCCCGCAGTTTTGGTAAGCCGGGTAGGGGTGTGGAACCCTTTTCTGCTACCGGCGGCTGGAATTATAGCAAACTTTGCTGGAATCAGCCGAGGAAATTGGGAAACGTAAAAAGCGAAAGCGTCAAACACACAGGCTCGTCGCTTTTTACGTTCACTCTATGTTGCCTTGAAAAAGGTCGCTCCAAGTGGGGGCAGGGTGATAAGAATGGAGTAGGGCTGATCGTGCCACGGGATGGCTTCCGAACTGAAGTCGCCTTCGTTGAGGACGTTGCTGCCGCCGAAAACCGCCGCATCACTGTTAAGTAACTCACGGTACACGCCTGGCTCTGGAACCCCGAGCCGATACCCTTCCCGGACAACGGGCGTGAAGTTACAGGCCACCAGCACCGTTTCTTGCTTGCTAGGTGCTATTCGGGCAAACGAGAGAATACTGCGCTGTGCGTCCCGGAAATCGATCCATTTGAACCCCGCCCAACTGTTGTCATCTTCGTATAGCGCAGGTTCTGAGCAGTAAAGCGCATTGAGTGCCTTTACAAAGGCTTGCAGCCCAGCATGGTTACTATCTTCCAGAAGATACCAGTCCAGACTGCGGGCTTCACTCCACTCTTGCCACTGGCCAATCTCACCCCCCATGAACTGGAGTTTTTTACCAGGGTGGCCCCATTGATACCCATAGAGCAAGCGCAAATTGGCAAATTTCTGCCAAACGTCGCCTGGCATTTTGTCTAAAATACTTTTTTTGAGGTGCACTACCTCATCATGGGAGAGGGGGAGGGTGAATTTTTCGCTGAAAGCGTACAGCATGGAGAAGGTCAGCGAACCTTGATGATAGGCGCGATGCACGGGTTCGTTTTTCATGTAGCGCAGCGTATCGTGCATCCAGCCCATGTTCCATTTGAGGTCAAAGCCCAGATTTTGTGGATTGTCGGCCGTGGGATGGGTGACACCCGGCCAGGAAGTGGATTCTTCGGCTATGGTGAGTGTGCCCGGGAAGTGAGCATGTACCTGGTCGTTGAACGTCCGGAGAAACAGGAGGGCATCGATATTTTCTCTGCCCCCGTACCGATTGGGTAGCCATTCACCGTGCTCGCGGGAAAAGTCTAGGTAGAGCATAGAGGCGACGGCATCGACCCTAAGACCGTCAATATGGTACTTGTCTAGCCAAAAGAGGGCGTTGCTAATGAGAAATTGGCGAATTTCATTACGGCCGTAATTAAAAATGTATGTCCCCCAATCAGGATGTGCTCCCAGTCGGGGGTCTTCATGTTCGTACAGGTGCGTGCCGTCGAAAAAGCCAAGTCCGTGTTGGTCCATCGGGAAATGGGCTGGCACCCAGTCTAAAATGACGCCAATGCCTGCTTGATGACACGCATCGACAAATGCCATGAAATCATCTGGCGTGCCAAAACGACTGGTTGGCGCAAAATAACCCGTTACCTGATAGCCCCAGGAGCCATCGAAGGGATGTTCTGCTACCGGGAGCAGTTCGATATGGGTATATCCCATTTCCTTGATGTAGGGGATCAATTCATCGATGAGTTCACGATAGGTGAGCCACTCCCAGCCATCCTTGAGCTTCCAGGAGCCGAGATGCAGCTCATATATGGAGATTGGACAGTTCAGACCATTGTGCTGGTCACGACTGCGCATCCAGTCGTCGTCGTGCCACTCATAGGTGTTGATGTTCCAGACGACCGAGGCAGTGTCCGGCCGCAGCTGGCTGGCAAAGGCAAGGGGATCGGCTTTGGCAACGGTGTAGTCCTGATAATTTGTTTTGATTTCGTATTTGTACAGGCTGCCTTGCGTGAGCCCCGGGATAAATATCTCCCAAAGGCCACTGCCGTGGTGAAAGCGCATGGGATGGCGACGGCCGTCCCAATTATTAAAGTCACCTACCAGGCTGACGCGTCGTGCGTTAGGTGCCCACACAGTAAACCGCACACCAGGCGTTCCATTATTATCAATCAGATGAGCTCCCAACTGCTCGTATGCCTTTTCATGGGTACCTTCGGCCAATAGGTAGCGGTCCATCTCGCCTAAAGCAGAGTCAAAGGCATAGGGATCTGTGTACAGCGTTGTTTCGCCGTTGTGCGTTTGCACCTGAAGCTGGTAAGGCGTGCCCAGAGCTGCGTTCGGCAAGACGACTTCAAAAAAGCCATCCCAATGAATGCGGGCCAGGGGGTATGTTTGGTCTTGAATGAGAACCGACACTTCTGCTGCCTGCGGTAAGAAGACGCGAATGGCTAAGCCGCCGTCTACTTCGTGAGGTCCCAACACAGCGAACGGATTGCCGTGATACCCTCCAACAATTGCTTCAATATCACCTGCGCTCACCGAAACTTGTCGCTTCTCATCCTGAGTCATATTCACTTCCTAGAGAATTTTGTCTAAAGTATGGACACTATTTTACTTGATTCCACGCTCAATGCGATACTGATATTCTCGTCCGGCCAGGAATAAAGGGATTTAAATCAACTTGAACCGAGACCACCATAAATCCCGCGCCGTTTTGGGCAGGAACAGAATCTAACTAAGATTGGCAGATGCTCGAGAATAAGAGATAGGATAATCTCTCCAAATTACTATCATTTCCCAGACGGGTTGCATTATTTCCGAAGGTGTAGAATGATTACGCTGATGAGTGAACATGGACAATCCCGCGCAAATCCCTGGTTAGCAACCCGCACCCGCAGTGGGGCTGAATACGATGCGCCCTATGAGCAGCGTGCCAAGGCGGGCATGGACATTCATGGGGAAGCGAACCTGGTTGAAAAATTATTGACCCGCTATCGACCGATTGAGCCACAAGAATCGTATTCTGTTTTGGATGCAGGCTGCGGCACAGGGCGAATGGCTATTGAATTGGCTCGGCGTGGTGTTGAGGTAGTTGGGGTTGATTTAGATGAGGTGATGCTGTCTCGGGCCAAAACCAAAGCACCGGAGCTGCGCTGGGAGTTGGCTGATTTGTCTAAGGTGTCACTTCACCGGCGATTCGATGCAATTGTGCTGGCCGGCAATGTCATGATCTTTGTGACACCCGGAACAGAAGCGGCCGTCTTGAAAAACATGGCGAATCATCTCGATGACGGTGGATTGCTGTTGGCTGCTTTTGAGCTGACGCCACGTCCCTGGAGCCAGCTCACAATAGAAAAGTATGAAGATATCTCGGCAGCTGTGGGCTTATCTACCGTTGCGCGCTGGTCAACCTGGGAACAAGCTGCCTGGAAAAAAGGGGATCACTATGTCGTGAGTTTACACAAAGCCGATTCGCATCGAGGATAAACGTGTGGCAGCGGTTTCGCACGGCCGTTTCCCTGCCATCCCGGTCAGTTTTATGACGTGAAGCCTTTGTTTCGGGCCAGGCTATCCAGCGCTTCGTCTGAATATGTCGCTTCCAGTTCGGCAACAACGGCCGTTGCCACCTCTGCCATTTCTCCAACCCGTTCTTGCCACTCCGTTTGCCGCCATTCTTCAAGATAAGCATCACCTGTAATCGCTTTGGCGCGATAAGCTGCTCGGTAGACCGTCTGTTGAAATCGATCAGATAAGGGCTGTGAATAGCGATGACGGCCGTTTCGCAGTCGTACCTGAACCGGAATATCTCGCCAATAAATGATTTGGAACTTCATGTCCGTGTATTCCCTTAAAGCGAAGCGGCAGGGGTGCGTCTTGAAACCAATATTTAGATTGTTTCGGCTTGCAAAGCCCGTTTGAGCTGAACGGCCGTAATGGGGGCGGTTAACTGTCGGCTCCCTACAGTTACCACAGGAATGACGTAACGATATTGCTCATAAAGCGCTGCATCTTGCGAAATATCGACCTCTGTAAGCGTGTGGGGCAGCGTCGCCTGCAGCGCTTC
>CBDUOF010000359.1:0-6116 GCA_965368765.1 uncultured Anaerolineae bacterium
CTTGCTGCTGCTACCCGCAGGTATCTGGTCCGTGTCTCAGTACCAGTGTGGGGGGTCACGCTCTCACGCCCCCTACCCGTCTCTGCCTTGGTAAGCCATTACCTTACCAACAAGCTGATGGGCCGCAGGCCCCTCCCGGAGCGCCGGGGCTTTAGTTATTACTTTCTAAGCGTAATAACATCTGGGGTATTAGCCACCGTTTCCAGTGGTTGTCCCCCTCTCCGGGGCAGGTCACCTACGTGTTACTCACCCGTCCGCCACTCTCACCTTCAGACGAATCCAAAGGATCCCGTTCGACTTGCATGCATTAGGCACACCGCTAGCGTTCATCCTGAGCCAGGATCAAACTCTCCATAAAGAGAATTTGCATCCGTGGTATTACCACGAAACTACTTTTGATTTGACTCTTGAACCCAAGCTTTACTGTCTTGTCTTCATCACTCTTCAACTGTTAAGGTGCTTTCCACAAACAACCAACAAATTTACTAGAGAACAAAAAACGACTCTGAGCGAGCCGCTTCATTTTTAGTTGCTACTTCTCTATATGCTCTTAAGCTGGATTTAAACTTGTGAAGGATGTTTTGCTAATTTAGCAACGACACCCGCTGTTTTCAACAGCGTAGTAATTTACCACAATTATTTTTTGCTGTCAAGAACAATTTCAAACTCTTCCTGATGTTTCATGTTGATGTTTTTCGCTGTGTCTCTGTGTCGCATCAACAAGGCGGGATTATAGCGATGGGCGGTTGAGGTGTCAAGGGAATTTTGGTGTGATTCTGATATTCCCCAAGCTAATGGTTGCGTCGCCTGCAGACATGACCAACAACTTGCAGATTTCTTTACCTTATTATATACGGCGGTTTTTTTAATTTAGCGAATTCGTTGATCTTTTGCATATATTGCAGCAATTTATTCTGTTTGTAGCGTAAGCAGTAGCGCTGTTCTGGTTTATTTTTATAAATTAGCCTGGCGAATAAGCCCAAGTAGATTGGTGGATTATTGTTGATCCTGCCGAAAATGCCTTAAGCATGTAAATCAATTATGTATTTGCGCACGTCTTCAACTGCCGCATATTGCTGAATAAGCGGGTGATCTTCAATGAGCTGTTCGAGCAGGGAAAGTGAGAGGCTGAATGTTTGACTTCGGTTTGCACCAAAGACCGCGTTTAATGTGCCGTGCGCGCGCCCTAATTCAATTACTTGTTGGGGTGAGACACGAATTGAGGTCCAACTTGGGTCTTTTTCTTCGGCGGTTGGCAAGGGAAGGTCCCATAGCAGGTAAAGAGATTCTAAATCAGTGATGCCTTCAGGCATTTCACGGTTTCGGTCGGCAACGGCGCGTCGGAGGGCTTCCAGGCGTGCCGCCAGAACAGAGATTGCCAGATCTGACACATCAGCACGGCTTATTTCAGGCGCGAGGAGTCCAGCAAGCTGCTTCATCTGTTTTTTTTGTGATTTAGCCAAGGCAACGTAGACATTTTGTCGACTTACATTGTGAGACGGCCGTCCCCGCCTGGGCTTGTCTTTAAGCAGCGCAGCTAATGTGCTAGGACGTTCCGTCGTTTCGCTAGCCAATTTATCTTTTTTTTGACTCATGTAAATTGCTTATCCCGATGCACGACGATAATCATCATGGACTTCCAGGAAGTCTTTGACAAACTGCTCGTCGATCTGCGTTAAATTGTCATGGGTAAGGAACTCCAGGCAAAGGTGTAAACACAACAAACAGATGCTACGCGGATAGCCACGCGTCTCGCGCCAAATTGGCAAGATGGCGTCATCAGTAAAGAGGATACTTTGTTTTGTATCCCGCCCGGCGGCTAACAGGCGATACTCAATGAGTGATTTCGTATCATCGGGGGTAAGCGGATCGAGAGAGGACCGGGTCGCAACGCGATCATTAAAATCGGGAGATTCGCGCAAGTTTATGTCCAGCTCTGGCCGCCCTAGCAGAACAAGCTGATACGCTTTGCCGCCGCGAGGATCTCTGAAATTGAGCAAACGACGCAGCTCAACAAATTGTTCATGACTCAGCTCGTGGGCCTCGTCTACTATGATCAAGGGCAACACGCCTCGCTCACTCTCTTCAACTAAAAATGAGCGAAATTCATTGAGCTGATCTTCTGTAGCGCGACGGGTTCGTAGCCCAAATTCGGCAGCGATTCGGCGCAGGAGGAGCAGGCCGCTCTTTTTAGGTGCCTCATCAATTTTGGCAGCAATAAAATCCGGCCGTCGATCATAACGGCTATGAAACCAGGAAGCCAGGGTTGTTTTTCCCGTGCCAATTTCACCAACGATAACAGATGCGCCTTGACCCGCTTCAACCATATAGCTCACTTTGGATAAAGCGCGCCTGGTTTCTGTCGACAAGTACATAAATCTGGGATCTGCTTCAATGGTAAATGGGGGAACAACAACGCCTAACCGATCCCAATCTGGCGAATACTGGTTGAAATCAAGGTTAAAAGGAGTCGTTTCGTTCATCTTAATAGGGTATACAAGTAAGAAAAGGTTGTCAAGAGGGGAATAAACAACACTAATTCTGCTCGTTTGGGGTTATAAAGGCTTAAAATGCGCAATCTATAGCATATAGATTAGTTGACATAGGTTATTTAATCTGATAGACTGACCACAGTTGCAGATTATGTATATCAAAAATATGCGGATTTGGATGCTATTGTTGATAGTAGCGACCTGATTGGCTTATTCAGTTTCCTGAAACTTGTATAGGGTGTGGGAAAACGGCCGTTCAAGGCTAGGTATACGCCGAATTTGCAAGGAATGTTCACGAATCGTTAGATAGTGTGAACACATAAAAAAAAGGCCAAGCGTTTAAACGCCTGGCCTTGATTTGTATAAGCAAGCTACCAGTTCAACCTGTTTTGGTGCCGCCAACACCTTTCAAGACAGTGCCCCTTAATTGGGGAGGGGGATTTTTTGTCCCCAGGTAGCTCACTAATGCTAGGTAGAAGGATAGCATAGGGCTAGTTGCCTGTCAATGGATCAGATGTGCTGATCCTAATATTGACTGGTGTAGTTTGTGTTGCCTTTGCCTGCAAAGTTGAGCCGATTGTGGGCAAGTTGTCCCTGGCCATCTCAAAGGATTTGCAAGCAGCGCAACAGAGATTGCAACTGTTGCGCTTGCAATTGCAGACGACGCGTTCTCAAGCACAGCAGCCCTTGCCTGAAACGTTGCAGACTGAGAAACGGCCGTTTCACGCGACTACAACAGCTATCGGCCAACTCCCGGCTCACCTGGGTTGGGAAAGCAGTGCCGTCACCCTTTCACTCCGTCAATCGTCTTCAAATGCGACTTACTCCCCTACTGTTCAGGCTAATTATGCGGCTTCGAATGTGGAAACGGCCGTTTCGCCGCCCCACCCCAAGACCCCTAAAACCATTCAAGTATATCCAGATGTTGCCATCGGGCTGCTGCGGCAAGAACAGGTCGCGGCGGGGCGCCTGTGGCTGTTGCTAAGAGTGATAGATAACCAGCACCGAGGTTGGGTTGATGAGGCAGAAGCTCGAAAATTATTGACGGGTAAACGCAGTGCGCTGCGATTTTGTGGCCCACGGCAGTTGCGAAACTTGTTGGCAAAGGGAGAAGCTATTTTTTGGGTGCGGCAAGACGGCCGTATCTGGCTGCGGTCTGTGGCAAAGGTAGCCTATGCCTTGGGGATTCCCCAATTGAAGTTGCGGCCTGTGGCTGTGCCGGTGCGGATGCTAAGCCAAACGATCGGCTCTGTACGCGCCCATCTGTACGCCACATTTCACAGTGCGCGCACAAAAGCAAACCAGGCGAGCAACCCGATTGCCCGGGCAACGGTGGCCAAACTCACAGAGGTCCAGCCACGCACACAGCGCCGCTATGAGCGAACAGCCCGGGTCCAACGGCAGCCACAGTTTGCCGTTGGTAATCGCGTGACCGTAGAGACTCAGCAAACCTGTGCCTGGCAGCAGGGATGTGCAAGCTTTAAGTTTAAAGATTTTAAGGGCAAGCAGGGCGAAGCTGGCAGCAGCTATGTTGCCTGGCAATTGCCAAACAGTTACGTTGGGCCACACGCTCAACGGCCAAGAGGACGCCAAAAGCGAATCAACCGAGCATTGACAGACCTGTTTATGAAAGGGATGACGGGGAACGGTCAGGGCTCACAGGTTGATGTAACCCCACAAAAAGTGGTGGCGCGGCGATTTTTTGGCAACGGCCGTTTGGCAGCAAAGTCATATCTGCGAACGCCTGAACACGATCATTACTGGCGCGGGCGGGGAAACGGCCGTTATCAACTTTGGCTGGTGATGGCCGGCAGTGAGAGCAAGTAATCGCTATTTTTTTAGAAGCACGCGGAAAAAATGATCCGCCTTTCTAGGGATAAAGTTATGATATTATTGGCAAATGATAAAACAACCAGATATTCACGTTCTTGACCTGAACTTCCAGGGCTATTCCCAAACGACGGCCGCTTACCTGGTAGTCGGCCCTGACGGCCCGGTCTTGATAGAAACGGGGCCTGGCAGTACTTTAAACACACTTTTAGGCCAGATTCGGTTTCATGGATTTGAAACCGAACAGATAAAACACATTCTTGTCACGCATATTCATCTGGATCACGCGGGTGCAGCTGGCTGGTGGGCACAACAAGGGGCCCAAATATACGTCCACAGCTTTGGGGCACGCCATTTGATTCAACCAGAAAAATTGCTGGCCAGTGCCAGCCGCATTTACGGTGACAAGATGGATCTACTTTGGGGGGAAATGCTGCCTGCTCCGGCTAATAACGTCACCGAGGTGTTTGACAATGATGTATTAGCGGTCGCTGGCCTAACTTTTAAGGCGTTGGAAACGCCAGGCCATGCCCGACATCACCACGTTTTTGTGCTGGGGGAAGTGGCCTTTACTGGTGATGCCGCAGCCGTTCATCTGCCCGGATTTGATTTACCCGACCTGCCTGCCCCACCGCCAGAATTTGATTTGGGGGCATGGGAAGCGACATTGGATCGCTTGATAAGCTGCAATTTTCAACGGATTTATCCAACCCATTTTGGATCGGTTGACGCGGTTGTGGCTCATTTATTGGCCGTAAAGCAGTTAGTGCGTGAAACGGCCGTCTTTATTCGGGCCAAAATGCAGGCCAACTTAACCCGCGATGAGATTTTGATAGCGTATGAAGCGTGGTTTGGCGAACGGGCCCGTCTGGCAGGGCTAACCGACAAAGCCATTGCCCGCTATGCCGCAGCTAATCCGCGTTACATGAGTGTGGACGGCATCATGCGTTACTGGAATAAGCAGGCGCAGGTGTAACTGGCACGGTAAGTGTAATGCGCGTAAATTGATCTGCGGCCGTTTCTACCACCACGGAGCCCCCCACCACAGCCATCATCGTGCTGTGTAATGCCAGTCCCTGACCTGATCCCGCCGTTTCACTGTTGCCCACGCCCACGCCATCATCAACAATTGTGATAGCCAGTTGCTCGGCAAACTCCATAGAAATTGTGAGCGACAACGGCCGTTCCCCATTGACGCCGCGCCCATGTTTGGCCGCATTCCGCACCGCTTCCCGCGCAGCATAGAAAACGACCTCAGCGGTGAGCGTTGGTAAAGCAGCGGCGGCCGTTTCTGCTCTTGGCGAGACTTGCCATTCAATCTTGTCAAACACGGTGGCAAAATCATTCTCAACACTACGCTGGAACGCCGTGGTGAAGCCAAGTCTGGCAACTTCGGGCGCATTGGTAGTTGGCATGTCGTGCAGCAGGTCAGAGATTTGCTTATGCGCGTCGGTCATGAGCCTGAGAGCCTGGTTGCGCTGCTCTCCAGCCCCATTGCCAGTTGCGCCACTCAAGGAAATAAGCGCGGCCTGGATGTCGGGCAAGATGTCGTCGTGGAGCACACGGCGGGTCTTTTGATCAATGATTTGCGACTGAGCCAGCCGCTGTCGCTGAATTTCCATCAGGCGGCGGGACATTTCCGCACTGGCATGGGTGTCAATGAGCCGTTCGCTGATTACGCGGGCGATCTCGATTTCCTCCTGGGTGTATAAACCCTCATCACTCTTTTCGCCCAGCAGCAGCACGCCGGACAAACCACGTTCGCTCCAAAGCGGTATCGCCCAGATAGCTGCG
>CBDUOF010000360.1:0-6089 GCA_965368765.1 uncultured Anaerolineae bacterium
GACGGAAAGTGGGCGCACCGCTCATGTCTGTATGCAGCGCCAGCGTATTGACAAAAAAGCCAACCAGCCCCTCAATTTCGGCCCGATTTCGGTTAGCCACAGGCGAACCAACAACCACACTCTCTTGCCCGGTATAACGGTAAAGCAGCACCTTGAAGGCAGCCAACGCAACCATAAACAGAGTGGCACCTTCCTGTCGCGCAATCGCTTGCAGCCCGTCGGCAATTGGCTTTTCTAACGTCACCAGCTGACGGCTGCCGACAAATGTTTTGCTATTGGGGCGCGGTTTGTCCAGGGGCAGCGCCAGCAGTGCTGGCGCACCTCGCAGGTGGCTTTTCCAGTAATCGAGCTGCTTGGCCAGCACATCACCCTGCAGCCAATTGCGCTGCCATTCGGCAAAATCAGCGTACTGGATAGGCAATTTTGCCAGGGCAGCGACCTGATCTTGTCGGGTGGCATTGTAAACGGCCGTTAACTCCCGGAACAGCAATCCCATTGACCACCCATCTGAAATGATGTGGTGCATCATGAATAAGATGATGCTGTCGTCGTCACCCAGCTGAAAAATAGTGGTACGGAAAAGGGGGCCAGACTGCAGGTTAAACGGCCGTTGCGTTTCCAAGAATAGCTGCTGGTCAACGTCTGCTTTAGGCAGATGGCGCACATCGTGCACCTGCAGCGGCAATTCAATAGTTGGCAAAACTTTTTGGAACGGTTCACCCTCCTCAGAGACAAACACGGTGCGCAGCGATTCATGGCGCTGGGCTAACTGCTTGAGACTGGCTTGGAGAACGGCCGTCTCTACCACGCCCTTCAGCCGAAATGCCGCCGGAATGTGATAAACCGGACTTCCCGGCTCCAATTGTTCTAAAAACCAAAGCCGCTGCTGGGCAAAAGAAAGAACACTTTTTTCTTGGTGGCCTCGCGAGGGAATCGTTGGCTCGGCAGGGCTGTCAACCCCTTCTTCAGCCAACATCATTTCTAGTAAAGCGAGTTCCTCGGCAGACAACGCTGCCGGATCTGGTACTGCATCAAAATCCATTAATTAGGTGCTCCTGCTTTACGCTTCGCTTCCAGTAATTGCTTCATCTGCGCCGGGGACATGCCACCTAATTTTTGCAGCACGCTGGCAATTTTTTCCGCCTGACCCGGTTGTTTTTCCAGGCCTACAATCGCAGCGGATAGTTCCGTCACTGTGGGTGATTCAAACAGGCTGCGCAGTGGCAGATTGATTTTGAAGGATGATTTTAGCCGCGATATAACCTGAGTGGCTAACAGCGAATGTCCACCCAAATCAAAAAAGTTGTCATTTACACCGACGCGCTCTGCGGCCAAAATCTCTGACCATACTTTGGCGACGACGGCTTCAACGGCCGTTCGGGGAGCAACAAAGGCCTGCACCACGGCTCGAGCCGATTTATCCGGTTCGGGCAGGGCGCGTCGGTCAATCTTTCCGCTCGGGGTCAGCGGCATTTCGTCCAACAGCATCACCAGCGAGGGAACCATGTAATCTGGCAGTCGTTCCTTTAGGAAGGCGCGCAAGGTTAGCGCGTCGGTGGTCTCTCCCTGCTGGGTAACGACATAAGCGACCAACTGTTTGTTGCCTTGTGAGTCTGGTTTGGTTAGTACGGCCGTTTCGCGCACCACATCATGTTCACCTAACACCGCTTCGATTTCCCCAGGCTCAATACGGAAGCCCCGAATCTTGACCTGCTGGTCAATCCGCCCCAGGTAGTCGATATTGCCATCTGACCGGTAGCGGGCCAAATCACCTGTACGGTAAACCGTAATTAGCGCTCCGTCATCAATATTCCGCTGACCTTTCGCCAAAAACCGATTTCCAATTACTGAGTGCTGAACAAACTTTTCCGCCGTCAACGCCGGTCGGTTCAAATATCCCCGCGCTACGTTGTCGCCGCCAATGAGCAGCTCACCGGGCACGCCGATGGGCACGGGCTGCATGAACGGATCTACCAGATAGATTTGCGTATTGGCAATGGGTCTGCCAATGGGGGGCAGCGCATCCCAGGAAGCTGGGTCGGTCGGCAACCTGTACGCCGTGGCCACATGCGTTTCAGACGGGCCGTAATGATTGTACAGGCGACAATTCGGCAGTCGCTTAAATAGCGCAACGATGGGAGGCGTTGTTTGCAGCTGTTCCCCCGCCGTAATCAGTTCACGTAGCTGCAAATTCATATCTGGCTCAGCGGCAAATGCCTCCGCGAGCTGCTGCAGCGCCACGAAAGGCAAGAAGATGCGGTTGATCTGCTTGTCAGCCACCAATTGGCTCAGTCGTTCGGGATCGCGCCTGATTTCTTCGTCGATCATCACCAGAGTGCCGCCGCTGGCCAACGTTGCGAAAATCTCCTGGCAGCTCACGTCGAAGCTGAGCGTGGTAAATTGCAGCGTCTTGTCGCCCACGCCGCAGCTCGTGTTTTGCAGCTGCCATCCGAGCAAATTGGCAATGGCCCGCTGTTTCAAAGCCACACCTTTTGGCTTACCCGTCGAGCCAGAAGTGTAAATAACGTAAATGAGATCGTCGAGGCTTACGCGGCAGGCTGGATTTTCTTCGCTTTCGCGGGCAATGGCCTGCCAGTCGCCGTCTAAACATAGCAGCTCGGCTTGATTGGGTGGAATGGCAGGCAACAGCGACGTTTGCGTCAGCAAAACGGCCGCACCTGAATCCGCCAGCATGTAGGCCAGCCGTTCCGGCGGATAAGTGGGATCGAGCGGCACGTACGCCCCGCCCGCCTTAAGGATGCCCAGCAGTCCAATCAACATCTCCAGCGACCGCTCTACAGACAGCGCTACCTTCACCTCTGGGCCAACACCGCGCTTCTGCAAGGTGTGTGCCAATTGATTGGCGCGTCGGTTTAATTCGTCATAAGTGACGCTCTGATTGGAAAATTCGGCGGCTATGGCGTTTGGCGTTTGGGCAGCCTGTTGTTCGAACCGTTGGTGAACAGGGAGTTGGGGGTAAACGGCCGTTGTTTCGTTCCACGATTCAACAACCTGGGCATGTTCCCCCTCACCCATCAAGGGCAAAGAAGCAATTGACCCCTCTGGATGAGCCACGATGCTCAGCAACAACACTTGAAAATGAGACCAGAAGCGCTCCATTGTTTCTTTGGTAAATAGTTCAACGTTGTATTCCAGATAGCCAGTCATACCGTCTGGTTCTTCCACCAGCGAGAGCGCCAGATCAAACTTTGAAGTGCCAGTATCTACGTCGAGGGGCGTCACGGCAACGCCGGGCATTTGCGCCGAACCACTCCCCGAGGCGCCAATCGCATTGTGCAGCACAAACATTACCTGAAAGATCGGATTGTAACTGAGCGCGCGCTCCGGCTGAAGCTCTTCCACCAGCTTTTCAAAAGGCAGATCCTGGTGGTCGTAGGCATCGAGGGTCTTGTTTTTGACCTGAGCCAACAGTTCTAAAAAGGTGGGGTTGCCAGATAAATCGGTGCGCAGGACGAGAGTATTGACAAAGAAACCAATCAATCCCTCAATTTCGGCGCGGGTGCGATTCGCAATAGGAGATCCCACGACAATATCTTCCTGGCGGCTGTAGCGGTAGAGCAGCACGTTAAAAGCGGCGAACAAGGTCATGAACAGGGTTGTTCCGGCCTGCTGACTTATGCGCTTCAATACCTCGTACACGGTCTGGTCAATTTTTAAGGGAAGGTGATGACCTCGATACGCCTGCACAGCCGGGCGGGGGAAGTCGGTAGGCAACTCCAAACGGGGCGGCGCACCAGCTAACTGATTTTTCCAGTAATTCAATTGCTTATTTAGCCGTTCACCAGCCAAATGCTCCCGCTGCCAAACGGCAAAATCGGCGTATTGGATGGGCAGTGGTTCGAGCGACGGCCGTTTCCCATTCAAGAAATCTTTGTACAGGATGGATAGCTCATTCAACAGCACGCTTCGGGACCAGCCATCAGAGGCAATGTGGTGCATGGTAAGGATAAGTCGATGCTTAGCAGGCGCCAGTTTCAATAAGCAAGCCCGTAAAAGCGGTCCCTGGGTGAGATCGAACGGCCGTCTCGTTTCATCGGCTGTTAATCGCGCAACTTCATTTTCACGCTGGGCCGGCAGCATGCTTTGCAAATCTTCAACCGGGAGCGTGATCGCCACGTCGTCGGCAACGTGTTGCGAAGGCTGGCCGTTTACGGCCAAAAATGTTGTGCGCAGCGCCTCATGCCGCTGCACAATCTCGTTGAGACTGAAGGTAAGGGCTGGAACGTCTAATTCCCCTTCCAAATTGAAGATGGCTGGAATGTGGTAGGCGGGACTGCCCGGCTCCAACTGCTCCAAAAACCAGAGCCGCTGCTGAGAATAGGAAAGTGGCGCGGCGGTTGAATCGTTACGGCGGGTAATGCTCTGCGGCGCGTCCTGCCTCTGCTTCTGCTTTAGCTTCATTTCCAGCAAGGCTCGCTTGGCAGGTGAAAGCCCGGCAAGTCGGTCGTTCATTTCGTTTTTCTCAGATGGTTGGTTAGTCATGTTACTACCTTGGTATTCACCAGAAGTGGATTCAGGCACCACTTTTTACGATTTATTGCTTACTCTTCAGATGCCATCAACTGCGCGAGCAACGCTTCAGCTTCTTCATCGGACAAGTCGTCCAGTTCGGCCATAAGCTCAGCCATTTCATCATCATCAGTGGTGATTGCCGCTGCCGTTTCTGCCTGCAACTGCTCAATTTCCACAGCCAACTCGGCAATCGTGGGAATCTCAAAGAAGCGGCGCTGCGACAGTTCCACGTTTAGCTGATCGCGAATGCGAGAGACCACCTGAGTGGCCAGCAAGGAATGCCCGCCACTGTCGAAAAAGTTGGCATGAATGCCAATATTTTCACGGCCTAAGAGCGCCTGCCAAATCGTGGCCAAGCTGATTTGCAGTGGCGTGGTCGGCGCAACGGTCGCTTTCTCCACATCCGACTGCAAGGCGTCAGGGGCAGGTAAGGCGTTACGGTTAATTTTGCCCGTTGGCCCCAGCGGCATAGCGTCAAGGAAGAAGAAGTCAGTCGGAACCATGTAACCAGGCAGCCGACTCCTCAAAAAGTCGCGCAATACCTCGGGCTGTAAGCCTGCCACTTTGGGCACCACGTATGCAACAAGCCGCTTGCGTGAACTATCGGCATCTGCCAAAGCTACGGCGCATTTGGACACGCTCTGTTGCTGCATCAATACCGCCTCGATGTCATTCAGCTCCACACGGAAGCCGCGAATCTTCACCTGATAATCGCGCCGCCCCACAAGTTCTAACTGGCCATCACTGCGCCAACGGGCGAGATCACCTGTTTTATAAATGGTGCGGGGTGATTCAGGCGCGACGGCAGATGTCTCTTCAGCACCATCCCAAACGCCAGATTGCATCTCAATAAACTTTTCACTGCTCAGCTCTGGCAAATTCAAATAACCATCGGCCAAACAAGCCCCGGAGACGCACAATTCACCAGTGGCACCAATAGGTACGGGCTGTAGATTGTCATTCAGAACAAAAACCTGGATATTAGGCAGGGGTCGGCCGATGGGAACGCGAACGGCCGTTTCTGGCAATGTCGCTGCGTCATACTGCGTGGCGTTGGAGGAACATTCGGTAGAACCGTATAAATTGAGCAACGGCACGCCCGGAAATGTTGCTTTCCAGCGCTGCACCATGGCTGGAGAAATGGGTTCGGCACTGGTGGTGGCAAAACGCAGGCTGTCCCAGCGGGTCGATTCCCGTCCAGCCGCTTCCAGTACATTTTCGATGAGCGCCGGGGACGAAAGCAAATGGCTAACTTTATGTTGAGTGAGTTGCTGCCACAGCAGATCGGCATCGCGCACATCGCCCGGTTGGAGGATGAGGGTGGGCACTCCTTTGAGCAATCCGCCAAACAGTTCCCAGGTTGCGGCCACAAGGGCATATGATTTTTGCAAAACGGCCGTGTCTCCCACTTCGAATGGATACTCGTGCCACATCCAAAACAGTCGATTCAATACCGCACTCATGGGAATGCGGGCACCCTTGGGCTTGCCTGTTGTAGAAGAGGTGTAAACTATATTGATTAAGTCATTGGTTGTCGTAACGCTGATTACATTTGT
>CBDUOF010000361.1:0-6064 GCA_965368765.1 uncultured Anaerolineae bacterium
GGTGCAGCCACACCTGAAAAAGTCGCAAAAAGAATCATCACCGCTTATGATGAAGGTCATAGCGGTCAGCTCGATTTAGTATAGGAGGCAATCATGCCAACATTTGATTATACATTCACGGTTGACGCGCCTCTAACGGCCGTTGCCAACTTTCACCACGATACCCGCATCCTCAAAAAGCTATCGCCGCCGCCCATCTTTGTGCAAATTCACCATTTTGAGCCGCTGGCCGAAGGCTCTGAAGCCAGGTTCACGCTCTGGTTTGGTCCCGTGCCCCTACGATGGCGGGCCGTCCATTCCAACGTATCGGCCAATGGCTTTACCGACACGCAAGCCGAGGGACCTCTGCAGTCTTGGCAACATACCCACCGATTTACGGCCGTTTCCCCCCAACGATCCAAGATTCATGAACACATCGAATTTAGCCACCGACGCGGCTGGCGCGGACTGTTCAGTCGCCTGCTGTTTAGCAAACCTGGGCTGTACGGCCTGTTCACGGCCCGCAAGCTGCTCACCCGCTGGCACATCAGCCGACAACGCCGTGACACGGCCGTTGTTGTGAAGCCTAAATAGCACATGACATCAAACACAATCATCATTGGTGCCGGCATCGGTGGCCTGACCGCCGGAGCGCTCCTGCTTAAAGCCGGTCACCGCGTCACGATTTTAGAAGCGCACGTTTATCCCGGCGGCTGCGCCGGCACCTTTTACCACAAAAAATATCGGTTCGACGTGGGTGCAACACTCGCTGGCGGGTTTGCCGCCGGTGGCCCTCACGCCCGCGTCGCCGAAATATTAGACCTCACCTGGCCGATCCACCCTGTCGCTCCGGCCTGGGTCGTGCATCTGCCAGACGGCCGTTCCGTTACCCAATGGACGGATCCGCAGCGGTGGCGAGCCGAGCGCCAAGCTGCCTTTCCTGGCACCGAGACCTTCTGGCAAACTCAGGAAATGCTGGCTGATATCTCCTGGGACGTGTCGTCACGGCCGTTTCCCTGGCCACCAGAGTCGCTACACGACATCTACACCCTGGCACGCGCCGTGCGCCCCAACACCCTCCGTGCCGTGCCCTACCTGCTGCGCACCGTTGGCAGCCTCACCCGCCACAAGGATCCGATGTTCCGCTCCTTTCTGGATGCCCAATTGCTTATCTCGGCCCAAACCACCAGCCAACAGGCCAACGCGCTTTATGGCAGCGCTGCCCTGGATCTGCCCCGGCGCGGCGTGAACCATGTTCAGGGCGGCATTGGCGCACTGGCCGATACGCTCGTCAGCTGGATTCGCCAAAACGGTGGCGAGGTGCTCTTCCGTCAGAAAGTGACCCAAATTGAAATGGAACACGGCCGTGCATCTGCCGTCATCACCCAAAAAGGAAAGCGCCTGGCGGCAGACAACGTCATTGCCAACCTGACACCCTGGGCATTGCGCAACTTGTTAGGTGATCAGGCCCCTGGTAAGCTGGCTAGCGAAGTCCGGCAGCGTCCGGCGACCTGGGGCGCATTTACGCTCTACCTGGGCGTTGAGGCAGCAAAATTGCCCCAAATGAACACAGGGCATCACCAAATTATTAAGGATGCAACACGGCCGTTGGGGGAAGGTAACTCTGTCTTTGTCTCAATGGCCGACCCCGCAGACAGCAGCCGGGCACCTGTGGGTCATCGTGCCGTAACGCTTTCGACGCACACGCAGGTAGCGCCGTGGTGGCAGCTGCGCCACGGCAATAAAGCTGCCTATCACGCCCGGCGGGAAGCTTACACAGAACGGCTGCTGACCGCTGCGGACATTGCGCTGCCTGGACTGCGTCAGGCAATAGCCCTTTGTTTGCCCGGCACGCCGGTGACGTTTGAGTTCTACACGAAACGGCCGTCTGGTATGGTGGGTGGCTTTGCCCAAAAATCGCTCTTACATGCTCGCGGACCCGCGACCGGCATTGATAACGTTTGGCTGGTGGGGGATTCCATCTTCCCCGGGCAATCGACCGCCGGGGTGACACTGGGCGGACTGCGGGTTGCCAATGACGTGCTGCGGATGGATCGCCAAAGACGGCCGTTTCGCCGCAGCTTACCCGCTGTTTCTCAATCTAAAACGGCTTAGATGCTTCTCGTTTTATACTGCCGTGCACTGTTTCATGCCTCTTGGCTTTATGGAGAACGCAAAATGGAACCCTTCTTCAAGTACCTCAACAGTTTCCCACTCCCCCTGTGGCTGGCAATGATGTTCGCCCCCAACCACGCGCTGACAGAACGGGCCAGCCGCTCCAGCAGCGTGCTGGGCATTGCGGCAGCGCATTACGTCCTGGCCATTATTCATGCCATGCGCCAGGATCAAAGCAGCGGTGGAGAAGTTAAACTGGATATCATGACGCTGGAAGGCGTTCGCTCGGGGCTCAGTTCACCACAAGGGGCCCTGGCTGGCTGGGCCCACATGCTGGCGCTTGATCTATTCACAGGCGCCTGGATATTTCGCCAATGTCGCCGCTTCGATGCTCCTGGCTGGGTGCGCATCCCGGCCCTGTTCTTCACCCTCATGACCGGGCCATTTGGTCTGCTCCTCTTTTTGCTATGGTACGGTCGTCTCTTTGGCGAAGCCCTGCCGCTCGATTCATAACCTGCTTGACAACGCCCCCATTACTTTTTACAATCATAGCTATTTGAATTAATTTAAATGATTTATTTTTATTAAGCGTCCGTGACTTTGTACCTACTTTGAAGGCAATTTGATGAAAATAAGGCTAAAATGGGGCTATCGTAATTATTTAATCGCGTTCACGGTTGCTATCCTCTGTCTGATCTTGTTCGCCAGCTGCAGCATTTCCAGATGCCACCAGCAGGCGGCGCAGTCGTGCAGCGGCCCCGTCAAAACTGTCTCGACGACCTGGGGCGTCGCGTGCAGCTACACCTGTTTCTAAAAATCACAATCCTGGAGAGCACATGTTTACCCAATTACCCACAACAATTGAGGCGTTCAACACAATGTCCTGGGCGCAGATTGCGCCGTTTTATGATGATTTACAGGAACGGCCGTTGTCCCTCGAAACGGTTCACCAATGGCTGTCCGACTGGAGCCAGCTCAGCGAGCTGCTGCATGAAAAAGCCGCCCGGCTCCGCGTCGCCATCACCCTGAATACCCACGATGAAGCGGCCGAGTCGGCCATGAATCACTATCTGGATCACATATTTCCCCAAGTACGGCTGGCCGAAAATCATCTGGAAAAACGGTTACTGGAAAGTGGTCTAAAGCCGGACGGAATGGCCATTCCCCTGCGCAACATGCAGGCGAATGCAGAGCTATTCAGCGAAGCCAATATTCCGTTGCTGAGCCAGCAAATAAAGCGCGGTCAAAGGTACAACCGCATCATCGGATCCCAGTCTGTCACCTGGGACAGCGAGGAAATAACGGTCACGCAGCTAGCCAGCCAGCTGGAATCTCCCGACCGCGCCCTGCGGGAGCACGGCTGGCGGCTTATGAGTGAGCGCCGCCTCGAAGACTGCCAGTCGCTCAATGCGCTGTGGGCAGAGCTGTTGCCCGAGCGACACCAAATTGCCCAAAATGCAGGCTTTGCAGATTTTCGGGCCTACACCTGGCAGCAAAAGCATCGCTTTGACTATTCCCCAGACGATGCCAACACCTTTCACCGCGCGATTGCTGACATCGTGGTCCCTGCGGCGACCCGGGTGTATGAACGCTACCGGCAAAAGCTGGGCGTTGACACATTGCGGCCCTGGGACGTAAACGCCGATGTTTTCCCGTTCGCACTGCCCGTGTTACGGCCGTTTGCCGATACGAGTCAACTGGTTGACACGACCGCCACAATCTTCTATCAGGTAGACCCCGTCCTGGGCAGCTACTTCGACATCATGCGGCAAGAATCGCTGCTCGACTTACCCAACCGCAAAGGCAAAGCGCCAGGCGCCTACTGCACAAACTATCCTGCATCGGAACGGCCGTTTATCTTCATGAACAGCACCGGAACAGGCTCAGATATCCGCACCCTCTTTCATGAAGCGGGACACGCCTTTCATAACTTTGAGCGCAACAAACTGTCTTATCTTCCTCAAAAAGGCTCTCCAATGGAGTTTAACGAAGTTGCTTCGATGGCCATGGAGCTTTTAACCGCACCCTACCTCACCAAAAACAATGCAGGCTTCTTCAGCAATGAAGATGCGGCCAACTGGTTTGTAAGCCACCTGGAAAGGATCATTCTCTTCTGGCCGTACATGGCCGTCGTTGACGCCTTCCAACATTGGGCATATCTCCACGTGGATGAGGCCGTAGATGCCCAAAAATGCGATCAAAAATGGCAGGAGTTGTGGCAAATCTACGTGCCACAGATTGATTTCAGTGGTTTTGAAGACGTCCTGGTCACCGGATGGCACCGCAAACAGCATATTTTCCGGTCGCCATTCTACTATATTGAATATGGGCTGGCACAGCTGGGTGCGCTGCAAATATGGCGCAATGCCATGACAGATCAGGCCCAGGCGGTAAACAATTATCGACAGGCGCTGGCGCTGGGCGGCACACAGCCGCTCCCGGCCCTTTATCAGGCGGCAAACGTTCAATTTGCTTACGATCACGATATGGTTGGCCAAATGATCGCACTCTTGGAAGCCGAAGTTGAAAAGAGGCTGGCAATGGTATAATGCCTTCTAACAATTAGCTGGATAACCAAATAGGCCCCAAATGCGGTCTCCCTCTATTAGCGGCCCTATCTCAAGGAGGCATCTATGCAACCCAAAAGAAGCATCATCTTATTAATGCTGCCGTTCTTATTGTTGGCAGGCAGCTTTTCCCTGGTACGCCCTGCACTGGCCTGCGGGGGATTGTTCTGTTTGACCAATCCTATCGACCAAAACGCCGAACGCATCATTTTTACCGACAATGGCGACGGCACAATCTCAGCCATTATCCAAATTCAGTATACGGGCTTCGATACCGACTTTAGCTGGATTTTGCCAATTCCGGTGCCGATTGCCGCTGAAGATGTTGAGGTGCCAGAAACGGCCGCAAATGCCTTCACAGAGTTAGAGATAGCCACCTCCCCTCAATTTATCCCGCCCCCGCTGCCGGACTGTGCCCAGGTCGTTTTTGAAGATATGGCCGTGGCTGAATCAGCCGCCGGCGACGTTGAAGTTTTCGCTGAGGGCGAAGTCGGCCCCTATGAATTTGTGGTCATCGGCTCTGCGGATCCAGATGCCCTGGTAAATTGGCTGCGTGACAACGACTATGTGGTGGAAGAGCCCATGATTCCGCTGATTGACGTATACGTTGAGGAAGAATTCGTCTTCATGGCGATGCGGCTCCAGCCAGCCTTTGGCGTGCAGGATATTCAGCCAATTAAGATCACCTATCCTTCAGAGAATCCGATGATTCCGCTCAGATTAACGGCCGTTGCCGCCAACCCCGACATGGCTGTCCTCACCTGGTTCTTCGCCAATGAGCAAGCTGTCCCCGAGAATTATGGTCACTTTGAAATTGACGACCGCGACATTACCTTTTTCACCTTTGGTGGGCACAATTACCGCACCCTGATGGGCGAAAAGGCAGATGAAATGGATGGGCAGGCATTTATTACCGAATATGCGGCTCCTACCAGTGAACTCAGCTTCAGCGATCCATTGCTGCAAGAGTTGGCCGGCAAGCACAGTTACCTCACGCGGCTCAACACCCTCATTTCACCGGAAGAGATGACCGTTGACCCTGTCTTTCGCTATGAAGAACGCCCCAATGTTTTTAACATTCACGATCTCTCCAATTCACGTGGCCAGTACGACTGCGAGCGGGAATCTGGCATCAGCGGAATTCTGGATACGCTGTTTGGCGGGGGCAATGGCAACAGCGGCAGCAGTGGAAACAGCAGCAGCAACAGCTCGGGCAACGGCAGTGGCAACAGTGCCAGCCAAAATAATCAGGATGATGGGTTTGGCAACGGCATTCTGGTTGGCCTGGGCGGAGCTGCCGTGGTAGGCGGACTGATTGGCGCTGGCGTATTAATCGGCCGTCGCGGGCGCAAACAGGCAGAGTAGCACCACAAACAGTGCGTCGTGATTTAATCTTAAATAGT
>CBDUOF010000362.1:0-6056 GCA_965368765.1 uncultured Anaerolineae bacterium
GTGAGCCGTAAAGGTAGTCCAGCGTCGCATGACGCACGTAGTGGGTTGCCCCGCTGACAACAAAGGCGATAAGACCGCCGATAACGGCCGTATACCAGCCAGACGCCTTGCGCTGACCCAGCAGATAAATGGCGGCGATGGTCAAGCCAGCACTCACCCAAAGGCCAAGCCAGCCAAAGTAGGTAATGGCAATGCCTTCGCCGAATTGGGGACGCGAGGGATGGCCATACAGGATGCGGAAGGCAGCGTGCCCGTTGGCAAACGCTTCGGCCGAAGAAACACCCAGCATCAGGAAAACCAGGAAATCGACAACCTTTTGGATGCGATCTCCCTTATCGGCCAGCAACAGGGTGAAGTAGGGAATCAGGCCAATAGCCATAATGCTCACGGCCGGAGGAAAGCCACCTTCGACGGTGCCAACGAAGTTCATCCAGGGCACGATCATGTAGGCACCGCCCATGGCCGGCACAGCCAGACACAGTAGCGCCCAGCCCCGCGCCCAGCTTTCGCCGCGATAAAGGGGCCAGACGATCACCAGTAAGGCCAGGCCGGCGACCAGTGACATTGTGCCCCAAAAGGGGAAGAAGAAGCTGACCAGCCAGGTTGTGAGCGTGAGTAAGGGGGCGCTGGGATTGCCCTCTAAAGTAAACTGTTCGATGCGCGCCTGCTGGTAGCCAACAATAGGGTTAACCAAATCGAAGGCGATGAAAGGAACAACAAAAATCATCAATAAAGCAGCTAAAACGACCACGATAATGACGGCCGTTCTCACTTGTTTAGACGGATGTAACATGATAAACCTCCTTAATTTAGCTACAATTAGATTCTCTTAAATCAAACAGTGAATGTTTGCTTGTCATTCTGTTGACAGTTTATTAAAAAGGGCTGTTTATTGCCTTGACTTTTGTCAAACAGGGGTCATCATCCATAATGAAATGATGGTGAGGGAGGGGAAGCGATCATGGAGAAAAAAGCCTTTAGGTTGTGCCAGATAAGGGTATTTGACAAATTACCGGAGTCAATATGTCTGACTTTGATGAAACGTGCGCGACGGCTCCATTTGCGGCCTAATGAGTTTATATTTCATCAGGAAGATATTTGGCCAAACGTGATTTTTCTGGCTTCAGGGGAGCTGCGCTGGGCAATGCTCTCGGTGAGCAGCCGGGAACATGTCGTGTTTATGGTGCGTTCAGATGAAGTCTTTTGGGGTCACTCGTTTTTTGACGGCAAGCCGATGCCCGCTTCACTCATGGCCACCAAAGAGGCTGAAGCGTATTTGTGGCCGCGTGAGGTGATCTTACCGATACTCATGGAAAATTCTGAAGCTCTGTGGGAAGTCGCTAAAATTCAGGTAGAAATGATGCGTCGAGCGAGAGAAATAATTTATGGGCTGGCTTTTCAACCCGTGGCCACAAGGCTAGCTCAACTTTTACTGGATAGTTTTTATGAGCCAGGAAAAACGGCCGTTGAGCGTGACCTAACCTTGAATGACATTGCCGCTATCGTCGCTTCGTCACCAGAAGTGGTTTGCCGCCTGTTACATCAATTTCAGGCAGACGGTATCCTGGAAGTGACCCGCGCCCACATCACCTTGCATAATCGGGGCGCCCTGACGCACATGGTCGAAGCGGCTTAAGGCGACTTCCGAGAAATAGCCAACGGTAAAGTGCTGTTGGTAACGAATTAACTTGCGGCATTTTTGGTTCGAATGCTTGTCTTTTCAAAAATGCCTGAGCTAGAGATAGCGGGTAGAGATAGAAGGAACGCATATGAATTCTTTGACAGAGTGGCTGGCTAAAAATCCGGTCTTTTCCTTTTTTACGGAGAAAGAACGCAACCAAATCGCTCAGGCAGCGATTCCCAAAAAGTATGCGGAAGGGGAATGTGTGGCTGCGCATGGTGATGTATGGCCCTACCTGTTTCTGGTGACGGCTGGATCTATCCAGGCGAGCAAGGAATCGAGCGAAGGGCGCAGCCTGATTGTGTTGACGCTGGACCCTGGCGACCTGTTTTGGGGATTGGCATTTTTTGAAGACGGTGCGGCGCTGCCCGTGCTGCTGCAAGCGCAAAGCGACAGCCAGGTCTATTTATGGTCACAAGAGCAAATGAAACCGTGGCTGCTGGCAAACGGCCGTATCTCCTGGGAGCTATCTCGCCTGGCGGTGCGGCGCATGCAGCGAGCCAGCGTCATTGTAGAAGAGTTGGCTTTCAAGCCGGTTGCCAGCCGATTGGCTGGCTTATTGCTCGACACTTATCAAGACACCACCAGCGAACCCGTTCCTCGCAGCCTGACCTTAGACCAGATGGCGGCTCACATCGGCACCACGCGGGAAATGGTCTGCCGCCTGCTGTATCGCTTTTCTGATCAAAACTTGATCCACATCACACGCACCGAATTTGTTCTAAATGATCGATCGGGCTTAATCCAGTTAACGGGTCAGGAAGATAGTCAGGCTTAATCGTCACTCTTTCCGGGAACTGCCTGAGTAAGCGCCTCCCGTGCAGAATAACAATCCTCACCGATGCTTCGTGGATCAGCATGTTCTCGGCTATGTGAACCTTCCCCACCACAACTCCGGCTAACAATACGGCGACCCTCACCAGTTAAGCGGTGCATACTATTTCAATGGATATTGAATTATAACAAATGTCATATTTTGATGTGACCAATGTCACTACGGCCGTTTTTCAAGCAAGCATACAATTTTATTACAATAATCATTGAATTAAATTTTGGAGGTTTCAGATGTTAACGATAAAAGTGCTTGGTCCTGGTTGTGCAAATTGTAAACGGTTGGAACAGATCGCCCGGCGTGAAGTCGATACCTTGGGGTTAGAAGCAACCATTGAAAAAGTCACCGATTACAGCCAGATCATGGCCTACGATATTCTGTCCACCCCTGGGCTGGTCATTAACGAAAAAGTTGTCTCTTACGGCCGTGTTCCCGCCCCTCGGGAAGTCGCCACCTGGCTGGCGACTGCTGTCAACTAATGCCCTAAGCAGCTTTTCTTCACTGACCCTGTGCCCTTCGCAGTTTCTCAGGCATTTTTTAAGTACACTGTTACATAAATAATTCGCTCTTCTGTCATGCCTGCGTAGGCAGGCATCCATCTTCTGGATTCCCGCCTACGCGGGTATGACAAGTGAAGAAAACTTGTGTAACAAAGTATTGAGGATTAATAATGTTCACCTCTGTTTTAGATTCATTGACGCAGCTGATTGCTGGCGGTCTGGGTAATCTGGCCGCTTATCTGGCTGCGCATGTTCTCTTATGTCTCTTGCCCGCATTTTATATTGCCGGGGCTATGACGGCATTAATCCCCAAAGAAACGATCACCCGCTATCTGGGACGCAATACACCCAAGATAATTTCCTATCCCGCTTCGGCCGCCGCCGGCTTCCTGCTGGCTGTCTGTTCCTGCACGGTGATTCCCTTATTTGCCGGCATCTACAAAAAGGGTGCCGGTTTAGGTCCAGCCATTACCTTTCTCTTTGTGGCTCCCGCCGTGAATATCCTGGCGCTTTCCTACACCGGCACCGTTATCGGGCTGGATTTAGCCATTGCCCGCTTTGTGCTTTCCATCTCTTTTGGTATTGGCATTGGCATCATCATGGCTCAAATCTTTCGCAAAGAAGATGCAGCACGCGACCAGGCCACCGACGGTATGTTTGCCGGACAGGCATCTATAAGTCGGACTGTGGCCGTTTTTCTCATTCTATTAGTCGCCCTGCTGCTGGTGGGTACGTTCCAGATCGATTTTCTGACGCACACATATTTCAATTTTGAACTGCCAATTGCTGGCCTGGATCGTTTCCAGGAGTGGCTGTTCCAACTCGTCCCTTTTGACGCTGCCCGCGGCGAAGAGGGGGTGACAGCGCAAGGCGCTTTCCTGATTGGGATGCTTGTCCTAATTGGCCTGACCGCCTGGAAAGGCATCGAAAAAAGCCTGGACGCCCTCAATTCCTGGACATGGCTCTCTATGGGTTTAGTTGGGCTGACCTTGCTCATTGCTTCTCTGGGCATGACGCCCCATGCTGCTGGCTTGACCCTGCAATTCAGCGGTAAATTCCTGGGCGTTTTTGTCATCATTCTATTGCTAGGCTGGATGCTGAAAACACAATTATCCGAACAGGAAGCGACCGATTTCTTGTGGGAATCGTGGCGTTTTGTCAAGCAGATTTTCCCGCTCCTTATCGCTGGCGTTTTCGTCGTCGGCATCATACGCGGATTAATTCGGCCAGAATGGATTCAAACGTTGGCCGGAAGCAATACTGTCTTCGGAAATTTCATCGGCGTGGTATTTGGGGTATTTATGTACTTCCCCACACTGGTAGAGGTACCTATTGCCCGCATGTTCCTGGACTTGGGTATGCATCGTGGTCCACTGCTGGCTTACCTGATCTCTGATCCTGAATTGAGCCTGCAAAGTATTTTGATTACGGCTACAATCATTGGGCGCATGAAGGCTTGGGTTTATGTGGCTTGGGTGGCGCTCTTCAGTACGCTGGCCGGATTGTTATATGGCAGTTGGGTCGATGGCACGAATTTAGGCATTGTAACGCTGTATTTGTTGATAATTTTAGGTTTGGTAGGGATACCCCTGTGGTGGATCAATCACAAAGCGAAGGCTAAAACGCCAGCTTTGGAAACACGCTAAACATTTTGAATGTGACAGTCACTTTAGAAGTGGCTGTCACCTAAAGGCAAAAATGATGAATGACCAGCAAGTAGCTCAAACAACGGCCGTTTTCAAAGCCCTTTCTGACCCCAACCGCCTGCGCATCTTTGCTGAACTGCTGGACGGTGATACCTGCAACTGTGAGCTAAAGGAGCGCTTGGGGCTGGCCTCCAATTTACTCTCCCACCATCTCAAGGTTTTGGAAAGCGCAGGCCTGGTGAATTCACGGCGGGATGCCGTAGACGGCCGTTGGATTTATTACACTGCTGATCGCCAAAGCATCAGCCAATGGCATGATTGGCTCACCACTTTTTTTGATCCCAACCGCATTCAGGAACGGCCGCTCTGCGGACCGGAAGGGCAAACCCTTGTTGAGACTGGCGCCCAATGCAGCTAAAATGAATTTGTAATTAAGTTTCCCCAAGGGTTAAAAAACATGCCAAGATCGGTGAAAACAATTGTATTGGTCATTGGGGCCTTTCTTATAAAGGGAGTTGTGAATGTCTGGTTTGCGTGACGAGCTTGTAAAGCGATTGGAAACACTTCCTGAGATAACCGTTGCCTTGTGGAAAGATACGGAGTTGCTTTGCGTATTCCATAACGGTAAGGATATTGCCCATTTCCAAAATGATAGAGAGATCGATATTCGGCTGACACCGAGAATTATTAAACAGCGCGGATTGACCCCACCAAAAGAGACGACAAGCCATCTGGACAGGTCGAAAAATTCCAGATGGCTTGTGCAATCTTTTGCCCATGAGGAAGAGCTTGATGACATTGTGGCTCTTCTTCAAATTGCCTCCCGATTATAATATTACGTAATGCCAGGGTACATTTATACGGCGTAGGCTGTTAATTCAACAGGGGAATACGGCCGATCGCTAAACTGTCTTGATTTGCGTCAAGGTCAAGGCCCTGTTTGAGTCGTATGCTGAAGGCAGTCAATAATAATAACTGTCGTGAGTGGTGAGGCCAAGAAACGGCCGTTACCGCTGCGGCCAAAGGAGACTGCCTATGACCCATATCATTACCCGGCTATGTTTGCGAGATACAGCCTGCGTGGACGTGTGTCCAGTCGAATGCATGATTCTAGGACAGCCAGAGCCGGAATGGCCCTGGCTGTACATTGATCCCGATACCTGCATTGACTGTGGCGCCTGTGTGCCCGAATGTCCCTACGAAGCGATCTTCCCAGAGGAAGAGGTGCCTTTTGCTTATGAGGCCCCGTCTGGCATCTGGATCAACAATTCGAAAGAGTTGCTCCCAGACGGACATCCGTTCGAAGGTGATGTTGATGGCCAACCCGTGAAGCTGTTGAATGCTAAACAGCTCCAGGGCGGCGAAATTTTGGACCTGACGGAAGATATCCCGCCAAA
>CBDUOF010000363.1:0-6025 GCA_965368765.1 uncultured Anaerolineae bacterium
CTGGTTCCGACGTAGCGGGTATTAAAACCACTGCTCGCAAAGATGGCGATCATTACATTCTTAACGGCTCAAAAACATTCATTACCGGCGCAACCGTGTCCAACTTCTTCACGGTCTTTGCCTATACGGATATCGAACAGCGATATAATGGCATGAGTTGCTTTGTGGTCGATCGCGACTGGGCAGGCGTGAGTGTAGGCAAGCCGTTTAATAAAATGGGGCAACATGCTTCCGATACTGCCGAAGTCATCTTCGACAATGTCAAAGTCCCTGCCACGCATCTGCTGGGTAACGAAGGCCAAGGCTTCCTCATTGCCATGCAAGTGTTTGACCGCAGCCGTCCGCCTACTTCTGCCGGGGCTGTTGGCGTTGCCCAACGCGCTTTGGATGAATCAATCCGTTACGCAAAAGAACGCTCTGTTAAGGGGCGGCCAATCTGGAAGCATCAGGTCATTGGGCACATGATTGCCGATATGGCGATGGAAGTGGAAGCTGCCCGGCTTTTGGTTTGGAAATCTGCCTGGGCCGTAGATGCCGGGGTCAGCAATACGCTCAACTCTGCCTTTGGTAAAGCGTATGCCGCCGACAAGGCAATGAAAATTGCTACTGATGCCGTGCAGGTTTTTGGCGGTTACGGTTACATGTCGGAGTATCCCGTAGAAAAGCTGATGCGCGACGCAAAAATTTACCAAATCTACGAAGGCACCAGTCAAATTCAGCGTGAAATAATTGTGCGTGAGCTATTCCGCAAGTAGCTGTCATTGAATCATTAAGCAATTTTTCAGCTACCTTCTGGCTACCTCTGGAAGTGGTACTGGCGTCCTAGTGCCGATGTCTCATTTACCTTCCAGGCACCTTGCCTATAATAAAAAGCACGCAAGGACACACAACTTTTTCTCCTTTTTTCAAGAGCCCTGGGACCCCCTCCCCCGGGGCTCTCCTCTTTTAGGCAATCTTTCCCTTTTACAGCAATAGCAGTTGTAAGCCAACACTGGTTTAGTCAGATGGCTCGTTGTCATGTCGAGCTGTGCTATAATTCTGCGTTTGTTTGAACCTAAAACCACTATCTTAGAGAGAAAAGTATGCAAAAAACATCAGCTCAAGAAACGGCCGTTCCTGCCAAAAAGCAGCGCACCTTTATGGAATATATTGGTATTGTGCTGCGCGGCATCTGCATGGGGGCTTCAGACATCGTCCCAGGCGTCTCTGGCGGTACAATGGCCTTTATCCTCGGAATTTATGAAGAGCTTATTGATTCAATTCGCACCATTGGTCGTTCAAATTTTCTTCAGGCCGTTCTCAAATTTCGCATCAAAGAGATCTTTCAGATTCTCAACTGGGAGTTCTTGCTCTCTATTGCCGTTGGCATTTTCATTGCCATTATCACCCTATCAAGCGCCCTGGAATCGTTGCTAATCAACCAGCCTGTTTACTTATGGAGCTTCTTCTTCGGCCTGGTGCTTGCCTCAGTATTGGTCGTAAGCAAACGAATCAAGCAGTGGCAGCCAACTTTATTTGTTGTGCTTCTGGTTGGGGCCGCCGCTGCCTACCTGCTGGTTGGTTTAGTGCCTGTGCAAACGCCAGACGCCTGGTGGTTCCTTGTTTTGAGCGGGGCAATTGCCAGCTGTGCCCTTATTTTGCCGGGTGTCTCTGGGGCGTTCTTGCTGGTTTTGCTGGGAAAATATCAATACGTTTTAGGCTCAGTCAATGATTTGCGCGGTGGCGATTTGAATGCGGCCGTTCCGTTAATTTTTGTCGGCATTGGTGCGGCCATTGGCCTTGTCACTTTTGCTCAGTTCCTGAGCTGGCTCTTCAAGCGGTATCACGACCTTACTGTGGCCCTGCTCATCGGATTGATGGTGGGTAGCCTGCGTAAGATTTGGCCCTGGAAGATGGATTTAGATTGGTTGCGCGACGCTGCTGGGCAGTTTGTCCTGGACAGCGATGGTCATAAATTAGTCATCGAACAGGCCAATGTTTTGCCGGATTTCAGCAGCGCTGCGGGCGTCAACCAATTTATTGTCGCTGTCGCCTTGGCCCTCATCGGTATTGGTGCTATCCTCCTCATAGATCGATTGGCTGCACGTATGGAAACTAGCAATTAGGCCAATCTTAAATTGGTGACGACCCGGCGGATAGCATTGCCACACGTGTCAAGCGAGCAAAACAAACTGAAACGAGAAGTCATGATCGACCGCGAGAACCAACACATCAAAGCCGTTCTATTCGATATGGATGATACCCTGATTGACTGGTCGGGGGTGCAGGCAGATATGGCGACCGTCGAAACCAAGCATTTGGGGAATATTCATCGTTACCTCACCGAGTCGGGTCATCGCCTGCCCCCATTTGCCGATTTTTGGGAGCAGTTCCGTCAAACAATGATCGATGCCTGGACAGAAGCTAAAAAGAGCTGGTCTGGCGTGTCCTTTGCCCATATCATTCGCAACTTTTTGATCAGTCTCAACTTGAACATTGACGAAATTGAAATGGTTGACGTTTTGCGTGCGTATGACTGGTCCGTAATTCCGGGCGTCACCTTATTTGACGATACCCTCTCAGTGTTGGATCAGCTTAAAAAGGGTGGCTATAAAATTGGTCTTATCACCAATGCCATGCAGCCCATGTGGATGCGCGATATTGAGCTGAGCTATTTTGGGATTCTGGATTATCTGGATGCCCGCCTTACGTCTGGTGACGTGGGATTTATGAAACCGCATCCCTTTATTTTTTGGCGGGCATTGGAACTATTGGAAGTGGAACCGCAAGCGGCCGTATTTGTAGGTGATCGCCCGGCAAATGATATTGTTGGCGCCAACGAGGCGGGCTTGACAAGCGTTCTAATGGCTCCGCCACATCTAAACCGCCCCCTTAACGGGGTACGGCCGAATTACACCATTGCGAGATTAGCAGAACTGCTGCCCATTTTGGCACTGCTAGAAGACGACAGCAGCAAGAAGGTAACCTATGAGTAAACCCGGAAGAAATGATCCCTGCTACTGCGGTAGCGGCCAGAAATATAAGAAATGCCACATGAAAGCAGACCAGGCAGCTGAAAAAGAGCAAACGTTTGTGCAGCGTGCGGCCAACTTCATTCGGCGTGACTTGCTTAAGTTTGCCCGCGATGAGCGCTTCGCGGAAGCGTTTGCCGCTGCGTTACCCATTTATTGGGACAATCATTACGACGCCAACAACGCGGAAGAGATGAGCCAACCGGAAGCACTTCGTTTCTTTGACTGGTTTGTTTTCGATTACACGCTAGATAATGGTCAACGGCTCATTAACCTGTATGCTGAAGAGCAAATGGACGATTTATCTGTGCACCAGCAAAAAGTTGCGGCTGACTGGGCAGGCGTGGGAGCCGGTAGTTTGTTTGAGCTCGTTGGCTACGAGGGTCAAAAACTGCAGCTCAGAGATTTTTTTACTGGCGAAACGGCAGAAGTGTATGAATCGGGGGGACGCGGCAATGTAGAAGTGGGCGACCTGATATTGACTCGCTTGGTGCCTGTGGCGGACCACCTTGAGTTAAGCACCACTGCCGCTTATCTGCCTCGCGTCGAAATTGGTGATATTAAAGCTAAAATCGAGACAGCTAAAGCAGCGTATCTGGCAGAGAATCCGGATGCCAGCCAGGTGGACTTTATGCGGCGGCACAGTCATTTGTTGGTGCATCACGCCCTGGCTGAAGCCAAAAACCAGGGGCGTCCCCCAGTGGCGCGCCTTGATGCCAATCGCCCCGACACAAAAACCCAAAAAGTGGCGCGGAAAATAGCCCGCCTGAAACGATGAGCAAGCAGCTGCTGGTTCGCCCTCAGAAGACGCCGCTGCGCGGGGTTGTTTCTGTTCCTGGTGATAAGTCGATTAGTCACCGGGCGGTGATGTTGGCCTCGCTGGCAGAGGGAACGAGTGTCATACGCCGCTGGCTGCCTGCCGGGGACACATTGGCCACGTTAACGGCCGTTCAAGCCCTCGGTGTCTCTATTGAAATTGACAAACGGTCTGATATCGCCTGGGATTTAACCATTGAAGGGCGAGGGCTTCATGGGTGGCAGGCTCCTGCTCAGCCGCTGGATTGTCGTAACGCGGGCACTGGGCTGAGGCTGCTGGCGGGATTGCTCGCCGGGCAAACATTTCCAACCGTTTTGGATGGCAGTGAGCAACTGCGCAAGCGTCCCATGCGCCGCATTATTGATCCGCTGAGTCAGATGGGTGCCACCATTACGGCCGAAAACGGCCGTGCTCCCCTCACGATCACTCCCAGCCAGCTGCACGCAATCGAGTACCGCATGACTGTGGCCAGTGCCCAGGTAAAGAGCGCTATTCTGCTCGCGGGGTTATACGCCCAGGGCGAGACGCGTATCCATCAGCCCGGGCCAGCCCGCGATCACACGGAGCGCATGTTGACTGCGATGGGCGTGCCTGTGCGCACCGAGGGCGCGTGGGTGATTTTGCCTGCTGCGCCGGAAGGGGGTTGGACATTACGGCCGTTAGACCTTACGGTTCCGGCCGATCCTTCTTCGGCCGCTTTTCCGTTGGTGGCTGCCGCCATTGTGCCCCATTCCCAAATCACCATTGCGGGCGTGGGTCTCAACAGCACCCGCACCGGTATTTTAGATATGCTCCAGGCAATGGGAGCCGAGCTTAGCATTGCCAATAACCATCTTAGCGGTGGAGAACAGATTGGCGACCTCACCGTTTCATTTAGTGAGCTGCACAGCACTCTTGTCCAGGGTGACACCGTCGTCCGCGGCATCGACGAACTGCCCGTCTGGGCTGTGGCCGCAACGCAAGCTGCCGGAGTCAGCCAGGTGCAGGACGCGGCAGAGCTGCGCGTGAAAGAAGTAGACCGTATTTCTGTGCTTGCCGGCGAACTAGTGAAACTGGGTGTGGAAATGATTGAACGGCCTGATGGCTTTTCCATTGCAGGCCCACTGCGATTGTTCAGCGGCGAGGTAAACAGTCATGACGATCACCGGCTGGGAATGTCCCTGGCCGTGGCGGGGCTCGTGACGCACGGCCCTACCCTGGTTCACGACGCTGGCTGCATCGCCGACAGCTTCCCTGGCTTTGTCGAAATGATGCAAGCACTTGGCGCGACTATGGAATGGATCGAGCAGTAATCGGTAAACCTGCGGTTCGCCTATTGCCTATTTTCGAAAATGACCCTTATTAATGGTAAAACGCAACTCATTGGGCTGATTGGCTGGCCTGTTTCCCATAGCTTTAGTCCAGCCATGCATAACGCTGCGGCGCAAGCGTTGGGCTTAAATTGGGCTTATCTGCCGCTGCCAGTGTCACCTGATCAGGTGACAACGGCCGTTTCCGGCCTATCTGCGCTTGGGTTCCGCGGCGTTAACGTCACTGTGCCGCACAAGCAAGCCGTCATGCCGCTCCTGGATGAAGTGGAGCCGGGGGCGCAAGCCATTGGGGCAGTCAACACGATTGTGGTGGAGGCAGACGGCCGTTTGAAGGGCCACAACACCGACTGGTCCGGGTTTCTGGCCGATTTGCAAAGGCACGACATTTCGGTAAGCAACCGTGATTGTTTGATTTTGGGCGCAGGTGGCTCGGCACGGGCCGTGGCCTACGCAGCAGCAAAGTCTGGCGCGCGGCTGCATGTGTGGGCGCGCCGTGTAGCGCAGGCGGAGAAATTAATTGCTGATTTACGGCCGTATCTGCCCCGCACAACCGTCATCGGCCAACCGCAGGCGCAGCTGTCTCACGCAGTCGGTAACGTCCAGGCACCGCTGATCATCAACAGTACGCCGCTCGGCATGTCACCCGATGAGTCCAGCACCGCTTGGCCTGAAGATTTGCCATTTCCCGGGAACAGCATCGTATATGATTTGGTCTACAATCCGCGCCACACTCACTTGATGGCGCAAGCGCAAGCCGCGGGCTGTCGGGCCATAAATGGATTAGGCATGTTGGTGCAGCAAGGGGCCAAAGCATTTGTCTTGTGGACGGGTCAACAGCCGGACACGGCCGTTATGGCCCGGGCCATCGATCGATTTATATAAAGGCC
>CBDUOF010000364.1:0-6024 GCA_965368765.1 uncultured Anaerolineae bacterium
ATCTTAGAAAGTTTGTAATTGAGTAAATGGGTAAAGCAGGTGCCACACACCCGTTTACTCAATTACTTGATTACCCAATGATAAGCGAGCAACTCATGAGCGAAACAGTCACCCTTAAAATTGATGGACAGGAAGTCACCGTCGCTAAAGGCACCACTATTTTGAACGCTGCGGCGCACATTGGAATTGAGATTCCGGTGATTTGTTACCATCCGCATTTGACGGCCAACGGATTGTGCCGTATCTGCTCGGTGGATGCCGGGCAGCGAGTGCAGCTGGCAGCCTGCGTGACGGAATGCGCCAACGGCATGGAAATTGTAACCAACTCCGATGATGTGCAGCGCGGTCGGCGCACTATTTTGGAAATGCTGGCTTCCACCGTGAATGTAGACGAAGCGCCAGAAATTCTGGACTTGCTAGACAGCTACGATGCGGATCCGCTGCGCTTTTCTGATGCAGAAGCCCGCACTGCGCCCGTGTACGACGACAATCCATTTTACATTCGGGATTATAACCAATGCATCAACTGCTGGCGCTGCGTGCAGGTCTGCGCCGAGGATGCCCAGTTTGCCTTTGCCCTGAGCTTTGATGGGCGCGGCTACGATACCCAGATTGGCACTTTCAATGGCAATGGCATGATGGACACTACCTGCGTTTTTTGTGGCCAATGCGTGGGGGTTTGCCCGACCGGGGCGCTCAAGCCCAAACGGCAAGCTTTGCTTGAGAACGGCGTAGATCCAGATTCGATTTTTGACCAGACGCGCCGCAAACGGAAGCCGAAGAAGAAAAGCAATTGAGTAATGTGATGGATACGGCCGTTCTCAATAATATCTGGCCCAAAATTTTGGCAGTACACAGTAAGATAGGGCACGCCTTGCCGCCATCGGCGCGTCAGGCAATGATGGCCCTTGTGGAATCGTATGCAGTTGAACCTCGGCACGTTTTCCATTTTATATATGTGGTTGAAAACTACAATTCAGTATCTCTTTCAACCGCTCATTTCCAAAAAAGAGACCCGTTTGACCATCCTGAAGTGGTGGATTCATTTTTATCGGATTGTGTTGCTGCGGGATTATTGCTATCGCGCAGCGATGGTACGATGCAGATTACGGCAAAGGGTGAGCGCGTGCGCCGACAGCGCTGGCAAATTTTGAACGGTGCCTTAGCCGAAATGGCGCTGCTGCCGGAGGCTGACCTGGCTCATTTAATCATTTTGCTGGAGCGTGTGGTTGCGGAAACGGCCGTTGCTGCGCAACAATCTTCGGCCTGGGCCTTCCAAACCCGACAGCAGCATGGCTTGAGATCGCCAATTGCACGCTTGGCACCGCTGGCCCAACTGATTGAATTGCGCATGGATCTGGGAGCCTATCGGGATGATGCTCATTTGGTAACCTGGCGAGACAAATATGATGTTTCGCCTCACGGTTGGGAACTGATGGCGAGAATATGGCAAAGTGATTCTGACACGCTGGATGTTTTGTCTAAAGATCTGGCCCGACGAGGATTTTCTCGATTGGAAACGGCCGTTGCGCTGGAGGATCTTGTAAAACTGGGGTGGCTTGCTCAGGAGCGTGATAACTATCATCTGACTAAACAGGGATGTAACATACGCCAAGAGACCGAACAACAAACGGATAAAAATTTCTACGCGCCCTGGTATGTCCTAGATTCCAATGACCTAGTAACTGTACAGAATCTGCTTGAGGCCATCTCGTTAAAGGCAAATCATTATTCAAATTAATTGGTTAATTGGCACCTATTAAAGGTAAAACAAACGAATGCAAACGAATAAGCAACTAATTGAGCAATTTTACGCCGCATTCCAACAGCGGGATCATGAGGGCATGATTGCTTGCTACCATCCCAAGGTGCATTTTTCTGACCCGGTTTTTTCCGATTTGCACGGCAAACAGGCGATGGCGATGTGGCATATGTTGTGTGAGCGGGGCAAAGATTTGCAGATTTCGTATCGGGACGTAGAGGCAACGCAAAACAGTGGCCAGGCGCATTGGGATGCAGACTACACTTTTTCTACCGGGCGCAAAGTGCGCAATCGCGTCGATGCAAAATTCACCTTTGCCGATGGACTGATTGTGCGGCATAAAGACATATTTGACCTGTGGCGCTGGACGCGGATGGCGCTTGGCTTTTCTGGATTATTAATGGGTTGGACTCCAATGGTGCAGAATAAGGTGCGGGAAACGGCCGTTGCTAGTCTCGGTAAATTCATCGCCAATCACGCGGAGTATCAAGCATAATAGAGGAAGCGGCTATCTAAGCCCGAGAGCGCGTCCGTTGGCCTGCGGGAAAGCCTCTTCGCTTCTGGACGACATACAGCGAAATGAGCACCTTGATGATTGAGCATGTAAGGAACAATTAGAGCATTTTGATGGAGGATCTCCAATGATTACACCCGATAAGACAATCCGAACAACTTGCCCCTACTGCGGCGTGGGCTGCCAACTGCACTTGCAGGTTAAAGATGATTACATTTACGCTGTGGAAGCGCCGTTTGACGCCGCGCCTAACTACGGCATGTTGTGCGTGAAGGGGCGATTTGGCACAGATTATGTCAAACATCCGGGGCGGGTGAAAACGCCGCTCATTCGCGCCAATCGGGAAGAGGGGCGCAGCGCCAAGCCTGTTTGGCGTGAAGCCAGCTGGGACGAAGCCCTGGACTACGTGGCAGATAATCTCGCCCGAATTGCCCAGGAAAGCGGTGGAGATGCTATCGCCAGCTACGCCAGCGCCAAAGCCACAAACGAAGACAATTACATCTTCCAAAAGATGATGCGGGCCCTGATACGTACCAACAACGTGGATCACTGCGCCCGGCTGTGCCACGCCGGTTCCGTAACGGGCTTGCAGCTTTCCATTGGCTCCAGCGCCATGTCCAACTCCATCGCCGAAATGGAAAATTTGGAAGCGTTTATTGTGACGGGGTCCAACACCACTGAGACGCATCCAGTCATTTCTAATTTTCTCAAGAAGGCGGTACGTAAAAATGGGGCCAAGCTGATTGTGGTTGATCCCCGTCGCATTGAGATGACCGACTTTTCTACCGTCTGGCTGCGCCAAAATCCGGGCACTGATGTGGCCGTTTTCCAGGCAATGGCCCATGTGGTGGTGAAAGAAAAGCTGTACGATGAGGAATTTATTGCCAATCGAACCGAAGGCTTTAGTGATTACCTGGAGTCGCTGGAAGAGTTCACCCCGGAATGGGCCGAAACGGTCAGCGGCGTGCCCGCTGACGACATTCGGGCAGCGGCACGGATTTACGCCAAGGCAGAACGTGCCTCCATTTATTGGGGGATGGGCATTAGCCAAAGCACCCACGGAACGGACAACACCCTCTCGCTGGTTAATCTGGCGATGATGTGCGGCCACATGGGCAAAGCGGGCACGGGCGTCAATCCACTGCGCGGCCAGAACAATGTGCAGGGCTGCTCAGACAGCGGCGGTTTGCCCAATGTCTTCACGGCTTACCAAAACGTGGCTGATCCCCAAATCAAGGCAAAGTTTGAACAGTTTTGGGGTGCGGAATTGAATCCTGAGCCAGGGCTGACGGCCACCGAGATGGTGACTGGCGCTCTGCACGGCAGCGTGCGTGCCATGTTTGTTTTGGGCGAAAACCCGATGATGAGTGAGCCAAATCAGCACCACACCCGCCATTCGCTGGAGCAGCTGGAGTTTATGGTCTGCCAGGATATTTTTATCAACGAGACGGGCGAAATGGCGGACGTGATTTTGCCTGCCACCAGCTTTGCGGAGAAGGACGGCACGTTTACGAACACAGATAGGCGGGTGCAGCGCTGCCGCACGGCCGTTCCCCCCGTAGGTGACTCGCGGCCAGACTGGGACATTTTGTGTGACTTGGGCCGCCGTATTGAAAAGCGTTTGGGGCTGGCGTTGACCAACGGCTTCGATTTTTCTCATCCCAGCGACATCTGGGAAGAGATGCGCCAGCTCACCCCCGACTTTTGGGGCATCGACTACGATCGAATCGACCGCGAAGGGGGCGTCCACTGGCCCTGCCCCAGCTTTGACCATCCCGGCACGCCCTTCCTCTTTGCCGATGCCTTTCCGCGCGGTCGGGGCAAGTTCTGGGAAGTTGCCTATGGCACAGAGTCTGAGCAGCCCGATGCGGAATATCCCTTTAATCTGAGCACGGGGCGTGTCCTCTACCACTGGAGCGGCAGCACGATGACGGGGCGTTCTTCCTTGGAAAATGTGTATCCTGAAGCGACGTGTGAGATGCACCCAGAGGATGCGGGAGATTTGAGATTGGAGACTGGCGATTGGGTGAAAGTCAGTTCGAGGCGCGGCGAAATCACCCTGCGCTTACTGGTGACGGAGCGGTCTCTGCCAAAGACAATCTTTGTGCCGTTCCACTTTGCCGAAGCAGCGGCCAATTTGCTAACGCTCGACCGTGTAGATGAGCGGGCCAAGATACCGGATTACAAGAATACGGCCGTACGCATCCAAAAAACCGACGCGCCAGAAGGTTTGGATGAAGGGTATGACCAGCCACTCTTTGACCGGGGAGCCATCAAAGATCCGGTACAAATACATTAATTCACATCGAGCGTTGGTGAAAGCAGTCTTCAATGCAAAGTGTAATACTTGGTGAAGACTGCTTTTTTATTGTTTATTGTCAATGCTTCAGTAACAAATTCCGTTCAAGTGATTGTGCTTAGACTCGCCGAGGCGACGTCTGTTTTGGCTCGGTGACGATTGCAGCTTGATAATTGTGACTGACGCGCTCTTAGTTCAGATCCCCGAAATTTTGCGGTATACTTTGCCTCCACAAACTGTTTTGTAAGGAAAAGTCAATGAATTTAGGTCTAAAAGACAAGGTAATCATGGTGGCTGCAGCGAGCAAAGGGCTGGGGTACGGCATTGCTCAGGCGGTGGCCCGAGAAGGCGCCACCGTTTCCATTGGCAGCCGAACCGAGGTTGATATTTTGGCTACGGCCGCGAGCCTTCGGGCTGAAACTGGTGCGTCGACGTTGGGTTGTGTGCTTGATGCCCGCGATCCCGCTTCTATCAGGAGCTGGGCTGAGGCAACAGTGGCCCAATTTGGCGGCGTGGATGGCCTGGTGGTGAATGCTGGTGGCCCGCCAGCAGGGGGCTTTGACGACTTTGATGATGCTGCCTGGCGTGCTGCTTTTGAGCTGACGCTCCTGAGCAGCGTACGCATGATTCGTACCGTCCTGCCTCACTTACGGGCGCGAGGCGGTGGCTCGATTTTGGCCGTAACCTCCTCCTCTGTGAAGGAACCAATTGACATTTTGCTGCTCTCGAACGTGATGCGTTCTGGCGTGGTGAGCTTGCTCAAGAGCCTGTCGCGCGAGCTGGCGCCGGAGCAGATTCGGGTAAACAACCTTGTGCCGGGACGGATTTTAACCGATCGGGTGAAGTCGCTAGACGGCATCGGTGCCGAGAAGGCCGGGCGCAGCGTGGCAGAGCAGCAAGCTATTCAGGAAAAGCAAATTCCCTGGGGCCGGTACGGCACTATCGAGGAATTTGGCCGTGCCGGGGCATTTTTGCTGTCAGATGCAGCCAGCTACATCACCGGTGAAACGTTGATTGTAGATGGTGGGGCGATGAAGACGGTTTGGTAATGATTAATGGTGACTTGTAATTAGTGATTTATTGTTCTGGGGATCTCCTGTGAGTAGCGAAATAGTTGTTGAGCAAAATGGGCCTATCCTGACGGTGGCCTTGAATCGACCAGAAGTGCACAATGCCTTAACGCCGACGATGATCGGGGCGCTAACGGCCGTTTTCCAAACTATCTCCAGCCGTGACGCCGTGCGTGTGGTGGTGCTGACAGGCAACGGCCGTTCCTTTTGTGCTGGGGCGGATTTAGCCTTCATGCGTGCCGCTGCCGACTACACCTTTGTCGAAAACGTTCGTGATGGCGAAGCCATTTTTGACCTAATGCTGATGATTGAGCAATGTCCAAAACCGGTTGTAGCGCGGGTAAACGGTGCCGCCATTGGTGGCGGCGTCGGGCTGATA
>CBDUOF010000365.1:0-6016 GCA_965368765.1 uncultured Anaerolineae bacterium
GGTAGTGGCTGCACAGCCAAACACCACGCGACTGATCCCAGCCCAGTAGATGGCTCCAGCACACATGGCGCACGGCTCTGTGCTCGTGACCAGCGTGCAGTCGGCCAAAAATTCTGGCGTAAATTGGCGTGCTGCCTGGCTTACCAAATTAAGTTCTGCATGGCGGGTAACGTCATTGTCGCTGTGGATGGTGTTAACGGCCGTTAACACCACTGACCCATCCTTCACCAGCAGCGCCCCAAAGGGATGATCCCCATTGGCCGCTGCTTCTTTAGCCAGGGCAATCGCCTGGCGCATGTAAGCTTTCTCGTTTTCCATAGGATTTATTGATCCATAAATGTTTGAGGGTCGAGGCGGGTGATGCCTTCGATTTGATCAAAATGTTTGTCTGTGGAGATGATGTGGCTGAGTTGGTGGTTATACATAACGGCCGTATGCAACACGTCGCGTGCCTTAACGCCATGCGGGGCGTATTGGGCAAATAGGGAAACGGCCGTTTGCATATCATTTGCAGTAACGGGCAGCACGGTGGCCACTAAGTCCAGCAAATTCCGGGCCATTTGCACACCAATTTTCCAATGTTGGATAGCGCCGTAGCGGTACAGTATCTCTTGAATTATTTCGGCATTGATGACCACAGCCAAACGGCCGTGCGCAATTTCAGTCAACAACCAAACGCACGATTCTCTGTAGGGATGCGCTTTGCCTGCGGCATACATCGGCACATTTACGTCTAAAAAGTAAGGGGCATCATTCATCCAACACGCCTCGCTCAATTTCCGCTTCCATTTGCGGCCAATCTGCAACGGGAGCGTTTAAAGCTAATAGATTGGCTAGTGCCTCTTGGCGTTTTTGCTGGTCAATCTTCACAAAATAGTGTTCCTCTACCGCTTCACGAATCATCACGCTGAGCGGTTTATGCTTTTGCTCGGCCAGCTCCATCAGCCGTTCATACTGCTCTTTGGTCAGGACTGTTTGCACCCGTTCTGTGTAATTTGCCATTGTCATACTCCAAACTAAATACTACCTTTAGAATAGTACCTCAAAAATACTATACGGTGATCAGACTGTCAATGGCAACGGCCGTTTTCGATTCAATCCTCTATCAACCTCTTCTTGACAGCGTTCCGCAAGACCAGTTTGTCATCAGGCTACCTGCCGCTATAATGCGGAACGTGTGTTCTAATTGTTTATAGGAGGCAGATTATGAAAACAAATGGATTGATCGAAATTATTGTCTATGTCGCCGACATGGATGCCCAGGTGAGGTTTTACCGGGATGTTCTTGAGCTGAACGTGAGCTATCCAGCTGGCCTAGAAAGCTACGCCGATGAATTTTGGGTGACACTCGATGCCGGGGGGATTGTATTGGCACTGCACGGCGGTGGCGAAGGGCAATTAGGCAAGGACGCTGCCAAAATTGTGTTTGGCGTGGACGACATTCACGCAGCTCGTGCCGATCTGGCGGCTGAAGGGGTGAATATTGGCGATGTGCGCTCCGCTGCGCCTGGCGTTTGGGTGTGCGACGGCCGTGATCCTGAGGGGAATCCGTTTTCGATTGAGAGCCATGACTCGCGTGAAAAGTGATAAGTAAAAAGTGGCCGCTTATCACTTTTCACTATTTACTTTTCACATCTTTCCGAACTTGACCATACGCAGTCATAATCTCTTGCAATGCATCCAGCGGCATGGCGTGTACCGTTCGGCCGTGAAAGCCGATCATTGTTTCGGCGGCGCAAAGGGCGTTGAGGATCGCTTCTTCCACAGCTTCGGCGGTCGCGTTGAAGAAATCGTTCATGTGGCTGTTGGGCACCATCTGAATGTCACGCAGGAATTTGTTACCCTGGGCGGGTAAATGATTGCCGGTTGAAAAGGCCAGGAAGATATCGCCACTGCCGTTGTAGCCCGTGCCCCCGACCCGTGCCAGCCCAACCGTAGCCCGCTGTGCCAGTCGATTGCATTGGCCAGCCAGCAGTGGGGCATCCGTGCCGATGATGATGATAATGGAGCTGGATGGCGCCGGGAATTTTTTGAAAGGAACGGGCGTGTGTGCATCGGGAATGAGCTGCCCGACAGGAGCGCCGTCAACCCGCAGCAGGGGGCGGTCGCCGTAGTTGGCCTGAACGAGCACGCCAATGGTAAAACGGCCGTCTGCGATAGTCACCACCCGCGAAGAAGTGCCAATCCCCCCTTTGAAATCGTGACAAACCATCCCCGTCCCGCCACCGACGTTCCCTTCGGCAACCGGACCACTCTTTGCCGCCTCCAGCGCAGCAACGGCATGTTCTTTGGTTAGATGAAAGGCATTGATGTCGTTGAGCCAGCCATCATACGTCTCGGCCACGACCGGTAGCAAAAAGCTTTGCGTATACCCCAGCCTTACGGATTGCGCGACAAGGGCATCGCGCACCACCCCAACCTGATGCGTGTTGGTAAGGCCAATTGGTGAGCCTAACATGCCAGACTCTTTGAGCCAGGGAATTCCCGTCATTTCGCCGTTGCCGTTGAAGCTGTGGTATCCAGCAAAGGCGTAATCGTGCCAAATGTCGCCACCGCGCGGCAGAATCATGGTGACGCCAGTGCGGGCGATGCGTGGCTTGTCGTGGATGACGGTGCAGTGCCCAACCGTCACACCGGGCACGTCGGTAATGGCATTGTACGACCCAGTGGGAAATTGCCCGATTGTGATGCCGAGGTCGCGTAATCTTTGGCGCATTTCTGAATCCTTTTTTAAGAGAGTAATCAGTGAAAAGTAAAAAGTGAAAAGTGGCTGGCTTTTCACATCTTGCTTAAATTTGGATTTTACATGAGTGTAGGGCTTTCTGTGTCTTACGGCCGTTGTGCCCAGGTGAGCAGCTCCAGCAACAAGGTCATCGACAAGCTGCTTGCCTGCTCCAGTCGATTGGGCAGCTTGCTGCTTTGCATCAGCGTTGCCATTTCATCTTCATCGCCGCCGAGCGCGTTTCCTTTTAGCTGTACCAGTGCCATGGGGCGGGGAGAGATTTCTGGCACGAAGCGGTGCAGTAAGAACGTATACGGATTGTTGTTGTGGAAGATATGGCTGGGTGACAAACCTGCCTGAGAACGTCCAATGGCAATCACCCCAGCGACCTTGTTTACCCGACTGGCCCACAGCAGTCCCAACCCTGCAGCAAGCGGCTGGCCGACAATAATTGGTTTGCTGGGCAGCATTTGGATCAAAATTTGCAAATCGGCAGCCAGATCATCCGGGCTTAAACGATGGCCAGCACTGGCATGAAGCAAGTAGCGCAAAGGATCTAACCCATAAACATGGTAGCCTGCTTCGGCCAGCTGGGTGCAAATGGCATCATCGGTGCGGCTAAAGCTGCCGTAGGTAGATAAATACAGGACGGTGGGCGGCAGTTTGGTGCCAGTAGCTGGATAATGGTAACTTTCCATGACCGAGCCGGGACGCAATGGCCACAGATTCACACGGCCGTTTTCCGATTCTGGCGTGCCCAAAAAGCCAAAATTGATCCGCCCAAACCGTTCCTTGGCCCATTCGGCCACAGCATGTAAATCGAGCTTGTACTCATGATCCCCCATTGCCCCTTCGCTGTCGCCCGTGCCGCGTAAATCAAACACCAGGTGGGCCACCTTTCGCTTGGCGCCGTGCGACTTCACTTCTTGCCTGGCGCAGGTGATCACACTTGATTTGGTTAGCGGATATTTGGGTACCCAAACGCGAACAGCGCGCAACTGTTCATCTGTAACGCCCACCGGACGAATTAAAACGCAATCCAGATATAAATTGTCATCGGTGAGGATGCCAAAGGGTTCTTCTGTGAAGGCCAAGGTTGAAGTCATGGTAGGAAAGAAATAGGTCGGGCGTGTAGATTAGAGATCGGCTTACGCGTCACGTTCTAATCTTGGTCTTTAGGGTAAATCGTCTGTTAAATTTGGAAAAGCGTAATTGGGTATTAACTCAATTATGCGATTATACGCTTCAATGATAGATTGGTCACTGGAAAAATAGCCACTCAGCATTTCTTGCAGCACAATCGACAATGTCACCTCTTCATAAAGCGATGTCACAAGCTGCCCTTGACCCTGTGGCAAGCCCCAGCGGCCTGTGGAAGCAAGATCATCGCGCAAGGTCGCAACCAGTTCCGGGCCGTAAAGGGATAACAAAGATTGATCGCTGCCAGCAATGGGCTGGCTGCCCCAGTCGTCGATGAATTGGCGCGGATTAGCAGGGTTTCCCCAGCGCATAGGCACTTTGCGCTCCGCTTCCACCGCAAGCCACTGCTCATACCCGTCGTTAAACCAGTAAGTGGCAAAGCGTACGGCCGTTTCCCGGTCTGCCACCCGGGTGATGCCCAGCAAACTGACATTGCCGTATTCTGCCCCGTTGATTGCCGTAACGATGGCGCTGTTTTGAGCTAGAAAGTCTGGCGTGGCCGCACATTCCGGGCATCTGGGCAAGGCGTCGGGATCTAGCCCGGCAAGCTGCGGCAGCAGGCTGGGCGACCCCATGATCAGACCTGTGCGTCCCGCCAGGAACGCATTTCGGGTGCTGGTATCTGTTTGCACGCCGATCGGGCTAAATTGATTGATGATGCGAAAATAAAAGGAAAGTGCTTCGGCACAGGCCGGTGCCAGCAGCTTGATCTCGCCTGCTTCATCCACAAGCTGACAGCCGTTGGCCAGCGCCAAATGCTCAAAAATTTGCTGGGTTGTGGCCAGATTGGCCTCGGTTGGTACGACAAAGCCAGCAACGAGGTTGTCGGGATCATGGGTGGCTTCAGCCGCGGCCATAAGCGTCGCGAAGCTGTTTGGTGGGGCCAGATTGCGCTGGGCAAACCAGTCGCTGCGGTAGATGACGAGCTGTTGGTAGCCGCTGTTGGGCAGCGCAGACGTCTGGCCAGCGGCCGTTTGGGCCAATGCCAGCGCAGCGGGGTTAAACGTATCGCGCCCCAGTTCGGCCAAAACCGCTGCCGTTGCTTCTGTGTCGAAGATACCTCGCTCTGCCCAGCCTACGCTAAATTCAATGGGATGAATGATGATATCTGGCAGCGTATCGGAGAGCACGGCCGTATTTACCAGATCGGGCAGCAGCTGCGGCGAAACCAGCACCATCTCGACATCCACGTTGTATTGTGCCGAAAAGTCAGCCGCCATTTGGTCCAGCATCACTTTGTGACCGCGCGACGTTTCGTTGACCCACACGGTGAGGGATGGATTGGGTTCCACCTGCGTTGGCACCTCGTCTGAGGTGCTGCCGGAAACGGCCGTTGGCGTGGCCACGGTCAAAATGAGCGGCTCTGGTGATGGGGTGGCGGTAAACGCCGCCTGTGCCGTGGCGGTAGCCAGGCGGGGTGGGTTTGCCAGGCTGCACGCCGCAAACAAGAGCGCGAGCAGTGTCAGGCAGAAAGTGAGCCACAAAGCGCGAGAAGGAAAAAGCGACTTTTCCCTTGCCACCTGGCCCGTGCCATTAGCTGCAAGCCGGTTTCTAAATTGTGTCATTGCGTTACCCCCGTCACCCGTTCATGAATGACCCGTAAGCCGGTGAGCGTAAGCCAGGGGTCGATGTGGTCGATGACGGCCGTATGCGGCGCCATCAAATCGATCAGACCGCCCGTACCCAAAATATGAATTTTCTGGGCGCGATCAGGATGTTCTGCTTTTAGCCTGGCAACCAACCCTTCGATGAGCGATAAATAGCCAAAAACCAGGCCAGACTGCATGGCGTGAACCGTGTTTTTGCCAATGGTTTGCGGTGGCGCTTCCAGGGCTACGTGGCTCAGTTTGGCGGCCCGGCTGGCCAATGCTTCGGCAGCAAGCCCCAGGCCAGGGGCAATCACCCCGCCCAGAAATTCCTGCTGCGCCGATACCAGATCAAATTTGGTAGCGGTGCCCATATCGATAACGATGCATGGCCCCTGGAACAGCGCAAAGGCAGCGACGGCATTTACCAACCGGTCTGTCCCCACCGCCGATGGCACGTCGGCCAAAATGGTGAGTCCCATTGGCAGATCGGCGCTGACCGTGATGA
>CBDUOF010000366.1:0-6013 GCA_965368765.1 uncultured Anaerolineae bacterium
CGGGCTGCTTACGGTACCAAAATGGCTGGGAAGGGTTGTCCTGGAAACGGCCGTTCGCCGCATACTCCAGCCGGATGAGCCGGGTAGTGAATATGGTAAAGCGGGCTGAATCAGCAACGACGGTTGCGTTTGGATCAGCTACTGGTTGGAATTCTAGCTGAAACTGACGGGGAATTAGGGTCATCCGCTGCTCCTTGTGTTTGGATGCACTATTGTAGCTGAATCAAAAGTGAATGGTAATTGGGGATTGTCTGCCGGAACATTTGGTTAAGTCTGACGGTAAGCTATTTCGTTTACCCTATTTCTCTGATTGAAGGTAGCAATTCCCGTTACTAACAGTCAAGCAGTCGCAAATGGTTTACATTCAAATATGCAGTTTCATCCAAACCAGGGGAGTTTGCCATGGGGCTCAGCCTTGATTTTTTATCCAAGCCTAAGTATTACTTCTTAATCGTCTTAAGCGTTGTTTTAGCTTCTATTCTTTTCTCTAATTCTTCAGTGCATGCCGAAGGTTATTTCATTCCGGCACCTTCAAGAGTAGACATGGTATATGATGATCTTCGCCACATTGTTTACATTACCAGTGGCGATACACTGCTGCGCTATGATCTTTCGTCCACCTCGTTTCTTTCCCCTATGGTATTGGGCGGGAGCTTGAGCGGGATTGATCTGTCACCGGATGGGAATACATTGGCAATTGCCGATCGAACCCGATCCGACACGCAACTTTGGATTCATCTCGTTGATCTCACAAACGAGCAAACAGAAAAAGTGTATTTTTCCCGAGGGTCTTACGAAGGGGGAACATTTACCGTAACTTACGGTGGGGATGGCACCATCTTTGTAACCTCAAGATTTGAGGGATCCGGATGGGTTACGATGCGACGTTATGATCCTGTAACACAAACCACTACGGGCCTCGGTACCGTGCGCCAAGATACGATGATCAAGGCCAGTGCTGATGGTAATACCATTGCTTATGCCGAGAGCAATACCTCTGGAGGATGGTGGGGTAAATACGATTTGCCCACCAGTACAAAAACCAGTGCCAGTGGCACAAGCTGGTTCAATTATGAAATTGGCGTTAATCAGGCAGGCACCCAATTTGCCCTCCCTACCTATGGCGGCACGTTTGTTTACAATGAACAATTTGAAAAGATTAACACGATAGGGCAGTATGCTGGCGCGCAACCAATCGGTGTGGTTTATCACCCTGTCAAGGATATTGTTTATTTTGCCTGGGCAACAACAAACGAAGTGCGCGGCCATAATACATCAACCTTTGAAGTTGTTGAGACGTATAATTTTGAGCATACATTTACGCATCCCGGTAACCATGCCTTTACGCAGGGCCGTTTGAAAATTTCTCGTGATGGAAATTTGTTATTTGCCACGGTTAGTGGCGGCGTTCGGATTGTCCAAACTGGTGGAGACATTCCGCTTTTACCAACCAACACACCTACGCCAACATGGACGCCTACTTCTACGCCTACAAGCACGCCTACGGCAACATCAACACCACTCCCTACCAACACGCCAACGATCACACCGACAAGTACGCCAACCAATACGCCGACTGCTACCCCCACGCCCACCAGCACCCCAACGCAAACGCCTAATCCGGGAGACTACGCCATTTCGATAAACAATGGGGCTCTATTTACGAACAAAACTCTTGTGACCATCCACTTGAGTGCGCCACCCAGCACGGCCTATGTTCAGTTAAGTAATGATGGTGGTTTTGCCAATGCTGAGTGGGAGCCCTTTACGCCAACAAAAGAGTGGCGCATTGAACGATACTGGTTGTATGTCGTCCCCAGAACAGTTTATGCGCGTTTTCAAGATGCCAGCGGCACAATCTGGGGTACCTACCAAGATGACATTTTGCTGGACGAGACCCCGCCCAGGGGGCATGGAAAGGTGCGTTTGCCTGATGGACTGATACGAGTTGAGAGTCTGGAAATTGAATTAGAGGCAACCGACGATTTTAGTGGCGTCGAAGACATGCGTATCAGCAATCAGGTAGATTTTACCGATGCAAACTGGATGCCATTTGCGTCGAGTGTCAGCTGGGATTTTAGTGAAACAAATGTGGCATATGTTCAATTTCGGGATTATGCAGGCAATGTTTCTGAGACCTCTACATTGAACCTGCAACAGCTCTATTTGCCCTTCATAATTTCGGCAGACCAATAGAGGTAGCCGACCGCTACTATGCCGTTTTATTCCGCGGTATGGTCATAGTCTGAAGCATCTTCGCCGGCCATTTCGTCCAGGATTTTCTGGATGCGCGTTTTGATGCGGCCGCGCACGTTATTGATTTGGCCCAATTCGCCGCGGGCCGCCACTGCCTCCAGCGGCTCCTTCAAGTTGTGGATGTTCTGTGCCGCCCAAAACAGGGTTTCCCAGCTTTGCCCCAACATTTGCCGCTCAAAGACAACTGGGCCTGCATATATTCTCCCGCCGGCACGTAACGGCCGTCATACGTTTCACCACCAGCCGTAAATTCGTACAGCTCGGCATACTGCTCATAAACGTCTGGTCTGGCCTGCTGCAGCTGGTGCAAAAACCAGTCAGCCTGCCGGTTGCGCAGCGTCATCGCCCCGCCAAACATCAGGTAATCGGCGTCAGTTTGCTTTACGGCCGTAAACAATGCTTCAACCTCCGCCGGATCATCACACAAGACTGGAATCAGCGGAATCAGCAGCGCGCCTGTTTGTACGTGCGGTGCTGTGGCCTTGATCTGGCGCAGCACGTCCAGCCGTTTGGCTGGGGAGGGGGCAAACTTCTCCAATAATTTTGACTTCTCCGGGTCGGTGGTCGTAATGGTCACAGAGACGGTGCACCAGGTCTGTTGGGCAATCTCTTCCAACAGCGACAAATCGCGCAGCACCAGGGTCGATTTGGTAATCAGGTGAATTGGATAGCGGTGCTTGGCCAATACCTCTAAAATGGCGCGGGTGTTGCCGTACTTCTTTTCCGCCGGTTGGTAGCTGTCCGTGACGCCGCCAATGCCAACGACATCCGGCAAAAAGGTGCGGGCGCGGCTAATGCGCTGATCCAGCATCGGCCCCACGTTGGTTTTGACCAGAATTTCGTTCTCGAAATCTTCCGGCATGTGGTAATGGTCGCTGCGCGCGTCGCAGTAGATGCAGCCAAACTGGCAGCCGTTGTACGGGTTGATCGAGTAGCGCGTCCAGAACCAATGGTCAATAAATTTGTTCTTGTTGATGATCGATTTGTACTGCTTTTCTATAAATCTGGGCATGATTATTTTTTCGTGGCTCGTTTTTCGGCCTGAGCCAGACCAGTTTTGAGCTTTTGCTTACACCAGGCATTGACGGCCGTATCCGCCAAAATTGCATCCAAACGGGGCTGCACCAGCCCTGGATGTGTTTTGGCTATTGTTTTGAACGCCCAGCCAACGCCCTTCTTCACATCCACCTGCCTGGCAGTGGCCAGGGGAAGCAGCAGATTAAACAGCTGGTCCACTTCGTCGGGTGGCAGACCCTTTTTGGTGGCGTAATGGCTGGCAATGCCCACAGAACGCTGTAGCCAATAGTTGGGATGGGTGAGGAGCGGCCGTATCAGCGGCAGTGTCTCAGTAAAATCATGCAGCAGTCCATAACCGAACACCCGCTCGCTGATGATATCGCACACATACCACTTGTCTCCGTGGAGAATGCAGGCCGCTGCTTTTTCTACCGATTCTGCCCGGTTAAGGATTAGCCGCTCCTGCAACAGCTTGCCTATGACCACATAGCCGCCTTCATAATTCAGGTTCAGCAATCGGTTGATGAGGGCCGGCTGCTCGGCGGGTGGCACAATGCGGTACAGCTCCTGGGCGACAAACTCCAATAGTGGGAATTTTACCCGATGGCAAAGCAACTCAGCTTCGAGAGACCGCCAGAATTCAGGCAGATTGTCGGCCAGATAAAGGGCTTTCAGTTCGGCCAAGTGGGGTTGTAAGGCTTTTTTGCTGGTTATTTTTTTCTGCGTAACCATTCTCCCATCATAGCAGATTTTGTGGTGAAGCCTGCCACCTGGCCATTTCAATGATTGCCAGGCGGTCGATTGGGGGCCTGTTTGATAAAAATGGGGTATGGATAACGAAACGAAGAAAACCAACGCCCCGCTAGTTGTTGCTTTTGTGACTGATTTGATGTTTACCACCCGCATCCAAAACGTGGTGAACCATTTGAGCTGGCGAATGGCGTGGAACGAAACGGCCGTGTCCGTAAACCCTACCCAGTCCTCAGACCAGGCTGAATGCCCCGGCAAATCACTACACGGCACCGAAGGCAAGCTGGCGGTAGGTGCCGTGTAAAATCTGGGGATCGTCGTAGCCAAAGTGCCAGACGGTACTGCTGCTCTTGAGCGTGACGTGCAGCGTGTCGGGCTGAAACGGCCGTCCCACTTCATAGCTTAATTGCAGATGGTCGGTTTCAATGTGAAGACGGCCGTTTGTCAGCGAATGCTTAAAGGCGGGAACGGGCTGCTTACGGTACCAAAATGGCTGGGAAGGGTTGTCCTGGAAACGGCCGTTTGCCACAAGCTCCAGCCGAGTTAGCCGGGAAGTAAGGACGGTAAAACGGGCCGAACCGGAAACGGCAACTGCCCGTGGGTCGGCAACGGGCTGAAAATCTAGCTGAAATTGTTGGGGAATGTTTGTTATCCGCTGCTCCTTGTTTGTGGCTGGCGGTTGAGAAGGCTGTGAATGATGCGTTACGCTTGCTCATGAAAGTGGCCCAACAATCAACCGTTGTGACTTCTCAAGCCTGAAGCTAACTGATCTTTATCTCTCCACAACCTGCGCCAAAGGCAGACAAGGAGTTATTTTACTTTGCTGGGCAAGCCGCCAAATGCAAATATTGCTGGCACTCCTCGGTTGTAAGTGCGCGGGTAACGCGGGCTTCGCCCAAGGCGATTAGCTCTTCCAGATCTAGAACCCATTCCCAATCCAACCGCCTACTCCCCATCCTCCGGTACAACCCCATCTGCATCACACAACGGCAGAATGCGATACTGCTTGCGTTCTAAACAACTGAAATCAGCCAGGACACGGTTGGCTGCAATATAGGCCAATATCTCGTCGACAGGTGCTTCTATAATGGAGCGCACGATAACTGTCCCATCATCTGCGGTTGAATAAGCTAACGTTCCATCTGGCGAAAGAGCCAGCCGATTAACCCAGGCGTCATGTTCGCTATAGGTGCGCAGAGCCTCCCCGGAGGCCACATCCCACAAAATAAGCGTACCGTCGCCTGAAGACGTGATAATTTGGCTTTCGTCTGGGGTGAAAACGACATTCGAAACGAAACCGGTATGGCCATCAAAGGTTCGGATCACTTCACCGCTGGCGATATCCAATAACATGGCTGACCCATTGCTCACAGGAGCCACAAAGCGCTCCCCATCGGCGCTGATTTCGATGTTGGTTGAGAACCCACCTAAATTGTAGCGGCGGATCACCTCGCCCGTGTCCAGATCAAACAGGATAACCTCGCCTGAGGAACTGGTTGCTAGAACGCTGTGCCCATCGGGAGTGAGGGCAACACCAAACAGCGCGTCATCATCCCTAGACGTCGGGTAGCTGTTCATTTCAGTGAGTGATTCAATATCAAACTGGTATATCCCCTCATCACTATTACCTGTAACAAGGAAGAATGACTTTCCATCAGGACTAATTGCAATATCCCATACAAAGGGGCCTATATCGCTATCCGTTGCTTGGATTTCATTAATCACTTCACCACTTTCGATGTCCCAAGGCACCATCAACTCTGCTTCACTGTGCCCCCCCCCAAGGAGAGCCGACCGGCCATCGGGCAGGAAATCTACAACTATAAACCACCCTGGCAAGCGGTGAATGACCTCTAATGTGCTTGTGTCCCAGAGGATTGCTTCATCTACTCCTCCAGCATAGGAAAATGCAGTCGAGAGCGCTTTTGTGCCGTCAGGGCTGATGGCTATCCCGACGTTTAATTCAGCCGCATGCTCGTCGAAAACTTGT
>CBDUOF010000367.1:0-5996 GCA_965368765.1 uncultured Anaerolineae bacterium
AGCAGATCAGGCTTTTGCACAACCATCAGCTCAAGATAGGTCTGCAAGTTGTGGCGTCGCTGGGCGGCGTACGGCCGTTCAAAGCCATACGGATTTGTGCAGTAGGGTGGGACGGTGCTGGCGGCAAGCCGGTAGATAAAATGGGTAACGGAAGAAGGCATTGGCGGTAGAGATTAGAGGCGGGTGCATAAAATAGACACCCAACTCTAATCTCCTTTCTTAGAAGCGCAACAGCGCCCCAATTTTGCCAGCATCATCTAAACGCACATTGTCCCGAATGACTTCCACATGAGCGCCCTGGTTCAGGCTGAGGGTGAAGGCGGTGTCGATGACATCGTCAACGGCCGTTAACTCACGTTCGGTCAAAGGGCTCTTGGCTAAATTGGCCACAACAAAGCCCGAATTGTGGTCTACATAGCCGGGCATCTGAAAGCCGTCGCTAAGCACCAGGGTTTGAACGCGTCGGTCGCTGATCGCCTGGAGCGTCTCATCCAGGCCAAGAACGGCCAGGCCACCGCCTGCTTGCGAACCGAGTAATGTGTCGATCAAGCGGGATTCCCGCTCAGCATTCGTTTCCTGTAGCAGTCGAATCGCTTCGTCGCGCACGGCATGTTCACCTGCGTTCATATCCATGACAAAGCTACCTGCCAGGCAGCTCTGCATTTGCTTGGGCAGCAGTTCACGATACTGGCCCACTGTTTCTGGTGTGCCTGCTAAAAACAGGCGGCGGATGGGCTTGTTTCTAAAGAACTCTGTCGCCGCCGTGGCCGCTTCACGCAAGTTGCGCCGGGCATTTTCCTCCTCGCGACTGGCGCCGCCCGTGCCCCCGCGCCGCCCTACGGCCGACGAGCCTTGCCCCTGTTTCAGCTTATGAATTTCTTCGCCCATGTAGCCGCTAGTTTCTTGCAGGGCGCCAAGATGGTAGGCAAAAAAGCGTGCCCCGACCCGATCAACCAGGATGACGCCATAATGGGCGTAGTAGTCAAGCAGATGGCCCAGAGGTTTCAGATAGGGCCGTGGACCGATGCGCAGGCGATTACGAAAGGGAACGGCCGTTGGATATGCTCGAAAAAAGTCCCCACCCTGGCTGCTAAAAATAACGACACCCGATGAACGCCAGTCAAAACTGTGGCTGAGGTACTTTTCAATTGCCTGCACGTCATCTTCTACTTCATTCGCGTCCCGAAGGAGACTTTTGGCTTTGAGCTTAATCGATTCGATCGGCTCTTGCCCGCTGTCAGTGCTAAGATAGAGACTTAATACTTTTGCTCCTGTTGGTTCGAGCGAGAGCAATTCCTGGAATTGTTCCTGGGTAATCATACGACCTCCTGTAAATGTACATAAACATTAAAAAGTGAGGCAATAACGATGTCATGGTAATTAGCCATTTAATGCGGGTGGGCTACGGCCGTTCTGTTAAAGTCAGCGGCAACACGATTTCTTCACCGTCGCGAATCAGGGTGAGTTCGACCGTTTCGCCCACTGCCTTTTCAAATACAAGATAGCTCAGCAGTTCATCGGAGTTCTTTACCGGACGGCCGTCTATGGCCGTGATGTAATCCCCGTCACTGGTGAATCCATCAGCTGATAAGTTGTGGCCAACCAGACCCGCTTCGGCGGCTGGCGTGTTTTGCAAGACATTTGTGACGTACACGCCATTTGGTGGCAGGTCTAAAACTTCCAGCTGCCGCAGGGTGAATGCCAGCGGCCACATGCTAATGCCAATATAAGGATACGCATATTCGCCCTCAGCAATGAGCGCGGGCGAAATATTACGTACCGCATTGACTGGTATAGAAAAGCCAACGCCTGAATTGGCTCCTGAGGTTGACAAAATAGCGCTATTTACGCCCACCACTTCCCCGCTTAGATTTAGCAGTGGCCCTCCAGAGTTTCCGGGATTGATGGCAGCATCAGTTTGAATAATCTGCGGAATAGAAAAGTTGCCGCCGGCAACCACACGCTGTGACTCCAGGGTTCGGCCCAGGCCACTAATGACGCCAATGGACATAGAGCCAGCTTCGCCAAACGGGTTGCCAATGGCAATGACGAATTGGCCAACCTGCAGGCTACCGGAATCTCCTAATGAAATGGGCTGCACGTCCTCTGGCAATGCGCTGACCTGAATGACGGCCAAATCACTGTCTACATCAGTTCCCTGCAGCGTGGCCCGGCGTCGCTCGCCGCTACTAAACACAACTTCATATTCTTGGCCATCGGCCACGACATGGTTGTTGGTAACAATGTTTCCCGCTGAATCAACGACAAATCCACTGCCAGTGCCAAGCAGGAAGCCATCCTCATCAAAAACGAAAATATGCACCACTGCTGGATTAACCCGTTTATAAATGTCGATGAAGCGATTCTCTAAATCGGCCGTAACAATTTCAGACGTTTGGATAGGGGTATTGACATTGATTACCTCAGCCTGTGCCGACACGGTGGCAACTGCTTCGGCAACAATGATGTCTGTGTCGGGGCTGCTGCTTGCGGGCAAAACAGTGGATACCTGACAGCCCAGACCAATGAATGCAATAAGGGCCACAATGAAGAGAACGGGGTTTTGGCGAAGTTGTTTCATTTAGAAAATTCCTTGTTAAACAGTGAGCTTGAATTCGAAAGTCGCCAAACTTTCCGGAAATCAGCGGCAAATGACAGGTGCAGCCCATTCACACCTGCTGCACCTTTGGTTATGGTTGTTAAATATCTTGATGATCCATGATCTGCTTTTGGCTACCTTTTTTTCCTCGATGGGGACTATCTCATTGTAGGCACGCGGTAGAAGATATGTCAAGGAAACGGCCGTCTTTCATACCAATTCTTCATCGCTTTTTCTTCATCGCTTTCCCGCAACTGTTCAGCCGACCTCGTTTGGCTTAGGCGTGGTGGTTTTTGCCGGAACAGTGCCATATAAAGCCACCACGCCTGTCTTATGAACTGCTAATTGTGGGTTACCGGCTCTGCGGCTTGCCTTTCAACGGCACCAACTTTTCGCTTGCCATTTCCATTGGACATGGTGCGAGCAATGGGGCGTAGTTTTAGCCACCACTGCTTCTTGGGGCGTCGATTTTCCATATCCATCTGGCGTTCCTGGTCTGGCAACTCAGTTAGCTTAAACGACCCACTCTGCAATCCGATGCTAACGCTGGTTGGCTCAGCATTGCCGATTTCTTCCTCCAGGAAGTTGATGCATTTGGTGGCCAGACGCGTTCCCAGAATGCGGTCAAATGGCGTTGGATTTCCGCCTTGTTGCAGGTGCCCCAACACGGCTTTGCGTGCCGTAAAGTAATGGCCTCCCTCTTCTTCAAGGAGTGCACACATAAAATTGGTCGTGTACGTTTCGTTGGCGCCCTCGCTGCGAATAATGACGCCAAGCCGTTTGCCATGTTTGAATCCATCTACCAAAGATTCGACATCTTTTGCCAGATCTGTGAGGCCCATCCCTTCTTCGTGCAGGTAGACGCGTTCAGCGCCGGTGGCCAAGGCCCCCATCAGCGCCAGATAGCCGCAGCGTTCTCCCATGACTTCAACGACGAAGACCCGTTTAGAAGCAACGGCCGATTGTTTGATCTTGTCGACGGCGTCGATGATACTATTGAGCGCGGTGTCGGCTCCGACACTAAGCTCGGTACCGGGCAGATCGTTGTCGATGGTGGCAGGAAAGCAAACAATGGGGATATTAAAAGCCGGAAAGTTGCTCCGTCGGTTGTACAGTTCCAGAGCCGCAACGTAGCTTGACCAGCCGCCAATAATGAGAAGGCCTTCAATATTGTGCTCCTCTATGTTACGGGCGATGTTATAGAAATCGCTGTTGGCAGGAATATGCCGATTTGTGCCAAGTTCGGACCCTCCCAGGTAAGCCCAACCATTGACGCTCATCCAGCCAAGTTCTTCGATTTCGCCACTGGCAAAGCCATCGAATCCATTGCGGATACCGAGCATGGCGTGCCCTTTGTCTAATCCCAGACGCACGGCGGCCCGTACGGCCGTATTCATGCCCGGAGCAGGTGCGCCCCCATTGATTACCGCAATGCGCCGCTGCTTTTGGCCCGGCGATGGGTCGTGGGGCAGGGCGCGCACCAGGGTACGAATCGTTTGGAACGTCTCCTGAAACCCTTTGCCGCGCAGCGACATGGCCCGTTGGAAGTCGCATGCCTTAATTGCCTGGCTGATTTCCGTCGTTTTTTGCAGGCACTCTTCCAGCGGATTGCGTATGATTTTGTTGCCTTTTAGGCCGATGAGATGGGCTTCACCAATTATTGCGCCAGACATGATGGCGTCGACCGCTGCAACACCCATTAAGGTGCTCAGATTGCGGTCGAAGGCGCTGGGGGAGCCGCCCCGCTGCACGTGCCCCAGGATGGTTACGCGGGCATCTTCTTTTAGACGATCTTCCAAAACGTGCTGCACGTAATTACAGCTGATGGCATTTCCGTGCCGATCCTGTGCCCCTTCGGCCACGATGACGATGCTGTCCCGACGGCCGTTTTCCCGGCCATTTCTTAGCACGTCACACATTTTGTTTTCCCATTCATCCAGGTTTGGCGGCGCTTCCGGGATTAATACCCAGTCGGCACCGGTCGCGATGGCACTCATGAGCGCCAGGTAGCCACAGTTGCGCCCCATCACCTCTACCACAAAGGAGCGCTGATGGCTGGCTGCGGTACTGGAGATTGCGTCTACCGCATCGGTGATGCGATGCAAGGCAGTATCGGCACCAATAGAAATATCGGTGCCCCACATGTCGTTGTCGATAGAGCCAACCAGACCCACGATGGTTAGTTCCTGATGGGAGGAAGCCACTTCGGGGGACACCTCCGCGTTTTGAACCAACTCATCAAGCAAACTGGGCCATTCATGCCGAAAGATATTCGCGCCCGTTAGACTGCCGTCGCCACCAATCACAACGAGGTTATCGATACCATGCTTCAATAAATTTTTGGCGGCGCGTAAACGGCCGTGTCGTTCGCGGAAATCATTGCAGCGGGCTGTGCCAATAATGGTGCCGCCTTTATGCAAGATGCCGCCTACATCGTTCCAGGCCATGGGGCGAATCCATTCCTCGCCGTTAACCATGCCTTGGTACCCTTCATAAATCGCATATACTTCTGCGCCGCTGGCAATGCCATCGCGCACCACAGCCCGAACGGCTGCATTCATACCGGGGGCATCGCCACCGCTTGTTAAAACTCCAATTTTCTTCATCTTGTTATTCCCGTTTCTTTACGATTTTGCGCAGCGTGGGAAATCGATCGTTAGGTTGTGGGATCTTTGACTTTGCTATTTAAGGCAATACAGTTCGTATTGCCGCCTGATTACTGTTTGTTGTGCAGACCAGCCACGGTGTTTATGCTTTGCCACCAGGTTTTTAAAATCGACTGTCTCCCTGCCGTGTAAGCAACCCAGTCACCGCTGCTCACTACTGGTTTACCCTGGACAAATTGAGTCTGCCCCAGATAAACCCAGGCTGTGCGGGAACGGCCGTTTGCCAATACAACATCCACCATCTGCCGTTGGTACGCCGACGCCGTTGGTGCGCCTGGATCATATCCTTCCAGCGAATCTAGTCGCTGTTGCACCGCTTCATACTGAGCCGTGTCCACGGTAATCACCATGCCACGGACGACATCGGTTGTTCGTCGGGTTGCTACCAGCATGGGGTAATAGCCCATATCGTATAGCCTCCCGCCAGAAAATGTCGCTGGTTCCTGGGAAATGGTGGCTCCTTCCCAGACGGAAAAGTTTGGCTGTTCCGGCAGCAAGGTGCCATAGACAAAAAATGGTGTTTGTGTTGGCTTGTTCATCCCGTACCACCGTGTTGTTGATGTCGCAATTCATTCTGGTTGTACTTGCGATACCCTTAACCACCCGCTATTATACGCAACAACAGCGAAAATGCTGCAATTGTTTGGCAAGATCAAGCCCTCGTAGCTCAATGGATAGAGCAATCGCCTCCTAAGCGATAGATTCAGATTCGAGTTCTGACGGGGGTACTT
>CBDUOF010000368.1:0-5967 GCA_965368765.1 uncultured Anaerolineae bacterium
CAGATCGCCAGCCTGAATGGCATTGCTTACCGGCTCAGGCAGCGGGCCGGAGTTTCCAATACAGGTGGTGCAGCCAAACCCCACAATATGGAAGCCAAGCTGCTCCAAATAGGGCATCAGCCCGGATTTCAGCAAATAATCTTCTACCACACGAGAGCCAGGGGCGAGGCTTGTCTTAACATAAGGATGCACCTTTAAGCCCGCCTCCACGGCCTTTTTGGCAACCAGCCCTGCACCAAGCATGACGCTGGGGTTGGACGTGTTGGTACAGCTGGTGATGGCGGCAATGACCACAGCGCCGTGGCCAATTTCCACGTCATGCCCATTGGAAACAACGGCCGTTCGGTTCAATTCATCTTCCTGCAAGCCAATTCCCTGCGGACCCACCGGGGCCAACAGCGATTCGCGGTATTTTCGTTTCATGTTAGAAAGCAGGATACGATCTTGCGGCCGTTTTGGCCCCGCCAGGCTTGGTAATACCGTCCCCAAATCGAGTGCCACCACGTCAGTAAATTCCGGATCGGGCATATCGTCCGTGCGGTAAAGCCCTTGCGCTTTGGTGTACTTTTCAACCAGATCAACCAGTTCATCCGGGCGACCCGTACTGCGCATATAATTGATCGTCTCGTCATCGACGGGGAAGTAGCCCACCGTTGCCCCATATTCAGGGCACATATTGGCAATAGTGGCCCGGTCCGCCAGGGTCATACTGCTAAGACCAGGGCCGAAGAACTCCACAAATTTTCCAACAACGCCTTTGTGGCGCAGCAGTTCTGTAACGATCAACACCAAATCGGTGGCGGTCGTCCCTTCTGGCATCGCGCCCGTCAGCCGCACGCCAATCACCTCAGGTGTAAGCATGTAAATCGGCTGTCCAAGCATAACTGCCTCGGCTTCAATACCGCCCACGCCCCAACCCAAAATGCCCAGGCCATTGATCATCGTGGTGTGCGAGTCGGTACCCACCAGGCTGTCGGGGAAAGCAACTGTGTCATCACCCTCTGATTTGGTCATAACCACTTTGCCCAAATATTCCAAATTTACCTGATGTACAATACCGGTGGCTGGGGGCACGACGCTAAAGTTTTCGAAGGCTTCTTTGCCCCACTTGAGGAACTCATACCGCTCACGATTGCGCACAAATTCACGCTCCGCGTTGAAAAACAAGGCAGCAGCCGTGCCAAATTGGTCTACCTGCACCGAATGGTCAATGACCAAATCGACTGGCACGATCGGGTTAATCTTCTTGGGATCACCTCCGAGCCGCGCCATCGCGGAGCGCATCGCTGCCAAATCAACAACGGCAGGAACACCTGTGAAATCCTGCAAAATAACGCGGCCTGGCTTGAACGGCAGTTCATTCCGAACCGGTTTTTTAGCATTCCATTTTGCCAGGTTTTCTACATCCTGAGGATTGACTTCGTAACCGTCGCAAGTACGCAGCAGGGCTTCTAGCAATACTTTGATGGAGAAAGGCAAGCGATCGACGTTGCCGAACTGGGAGAGTTTTGCCAGCTGATAGTAGGTAACGTTGGTGCCGGGCAGCTGGGCACGGGCACCAAAGTGGTCGAATAGTTTGTTCATGTGAATACCTCTTTTCGTCTTGATAACGTTGTGTGACCTATGGGGTATTATATGCGGAATTGATGTGGGGGGAAACGGCCGTTTGGCCAGCGTTCTGTTTTTTGCCGAACGGCCGTCTTGCAGATAAGGTTGTACAGGATATTTCCCCACAAAAGGAGTTTGGTATGGTAAGTTCAGTCGTTTTGATCAACGTGGAACCGGGAAAGATTAACGAGGTGGGCAGCCGTTTGGCCGAGCTAAAGGGCATTAGCGAAGTATTTTCTGTAGGCGGCCGTTTCGATCTGGTCGCCATTATTCGCGTGCCAGAAAACGACTCCTTGGCCAAACTGGTTACAGAAGAAATGCTCACAGTGCCGGGCATCACCAATTCTGAAACGCTCATTGCCTTCCGCGTCTTTTCGCAACACGACCTGGAAAGCATGTTTTCGATTGGCATTGAATAACCTTCACTCCCGCGCATTCGTGACAGATTTTCAAGAATCGTTCTTGACTCACGACCAGAGCCACGCTGTCGGGTCACAGGGTCACGCCTTTGGGGGCGGCACGCGGAACATTTGAAACAGGTTGTCGATATGGGCGTAGCTGGCGCCGGCCATACGGCCGATTGGCTGTAGCTTCTCCGGGGGGATACGGCCGTTTTCAATCAAACAATCCTTCACAAAAATCGACTGTACTTCACCAAATACTGCCGCACCCCCACCTGGTCCCTCATGCACCGTCACAATTTGCTGCAGCGTGCACTCGAAGGCAATGGGCGCTTCGGCCACGCGAGGCACCCGAACTGTTTCACTGGGCGCAGGCGTGACCCCCGCCCAGGCAAACTCGTCGACGCCCGCTTCAAATTCTGTCGCCGTCAGGTTCATCGCTTCTGCCGTTGCCTCATTGGGTATGTTGATTACAAATTCGGGCACGGCGCGCACGTTATGCAGCGTATCTTTCATGCGCCCGCGCAATTCACTCCAGCCAGGGGAAAAAAGCAGCGTCATAGGATTAGAGCAAACGGCCGTAAAAAATGAAAATGGTGCTAAATTCGGCCGTCCCGCCCCATCAATCGTACTGACCCAAGCGATTGGCCGAGGCACAATCGCCCCAATCATCAGCTTATATCGGTCATTGTTGGCCAAATGTTCTGGGTTTAGTCTCATGTCGTGACTCCTTTTGTGCGGTTCGTTGGCTGCCGGGCATTGTCCACAGAATTTTTACTTAGTCAGGTGCACTCCAAAATTACTTGGGCACGACCCGCATTGGCCAGGCGCCCTGTTTACGACTGAGGTAGTCCTGCCGGCGGGCAGAAAAATCGGAATCCAGGGCGGTTAACGGCCGTAATTCACCATCTTGCCATACATCCGGATCAACTGCCCGCAGCTTGGTGCTGACCCAGAAGGTTGGATTCTCCGCATCCCAAACAAACTGCGTCTCTGGCGATACCTGTCTTAACAAAGCCTGCATCTGTTCATCAGGATGAGTGCGCAGCGTTTGCCACAGTACGCTATCCGTTTGCCAAAAATCATCCTCGACGATGACGCCCAGTGCCAGACCGCGTCGAATAGCCCGGGCTGTTAGCTCATACAGTCCCACCTCACGAAAGTTGGCCCAGCTGCCATCGTCAGCCTGCATAAACGTATCGCCGAACCAACGAGCAACAGCCAAATCATTCAGCGCAATACGGCCGTTTACCACCACCAGATGGGCCACAGCACGATCGATATCAGCTTGCGTCGCCAATCCCAACCCCACGCAATCCCGCAAAAAGTAATCGATCCGATCCGCACACAAGCGGGGCGATGGCTGCTCTAGCAAGGGAAACGCCTCTTCATCGACAAAGTCAGTCCAATCGTAAGCGTGTCGCGCCAAAATCTCGGGCAGATCTGTGGTGGCCATATATGATTCCTTCATCTCATCGTGATAGCTCTGATCATCATGACCATCCACTACATAATCAATGACATGACTGAACGCCGTATGGCTCACGTCATGCAGCAACGCAGCGATCTGCTCCTGCACGCTACCGCCCAGCCGCCGAACAATTAACATGGCCCCCATCGAGTGTTCAAAGCGGGTAATCGGCTCTGTCAGCCCAATCAACCCGGTAATGCCATGCTGAAGCACGCCATGCAGCCGCTGCACCGCCTGAGCATGAATCAAATCATGCAGTACCGGATCATCGATGGTTTCGCTTCCGTAAATGGGATCGTCGTAGATCATAAAATATCCTTTATCCTGGTTGGCCAATAGCAACAATTATGAACCATTGCACACTTTATCCGCTAATTTTGGTATCATACGGCAAATTATTACCAAATCGAACAGCACAAATCTGAATTAGGCTCAGGACACATGATGAAACAACGCACGCTCTTATGTTTACTTGTATTGCTAACGCTAGCCATTGCCTGCAACGGTGAGCAACGAGCCACCCCCACCCCCTTTACCGCAGACATGGCTACCGAGGAAGCAGTTAACCTGGTCGGCCCCCAGGCCATTAGCATCACGGATTTAGCGGCTGATCCGGAAGCATTCAATAACAGCTTTGTGAAAATTACCGGCCGTTACCACCGTCTCCCCTTGTTAATTTGTAAAACCGACCCGCACCCGGCACCGGCTACCTGGCAGCTTCAGGCGGAGGACGGCAGCCTCGTCGCGATTGGGGGATTTGATTCCCAGGTTCGCTCCCTGCTGCCCACCGATCTTACGATGACCGTGGCAGGGGTTTGGCAGCTGTTCGACGGCCCGGTCGGCTGCGGCAAGAACGCCAGCACGGCCAAGATATGGTACCTCAAAGCCAGCGACATCCTGTCGCCCAGTCCCATTGCCCAGGTGACATTGACTCCTACTGGAAACGTCACCCAAATTGCGGCAACAGATGGAGAAACGGCCGTTACACCAGTTACTAACGACGACGGCAGCGTGGCGGCAACGCCAACACCCGTGGGAAACGTCGATAATCCCAACAGCACCCCAACCCTTGCCGGCACCATTGGGCCTGGCCCATCTGGCAGCACGCCCACCTTTACGGCCGTTCCCCCAACCAGCAGCTCGGGCGGCGGTGACGATTCGTCTACAGTGACGCCGACAGCAACAACCAGCGCCAGTAGCGGTACCGCCACACCCACGAGCGGCGCATCAGCTTCGCCCACGGCGGCCAGCGGCACAGCCACACCAACCAGCAGCAGTGGCACCGGGGGAAATCCAACACCCACTTCAGTGGCGTTAACAACGGCCACGCGCAACCCGAACAATTTTGAAATCGTCGAGTTTGACGATCTGTCCCCCGAAATTCCTGTTCTGGAGCTGCTGGCACCAGAAGAAGCACATTTGTATCCAATTTTGTTTGAATACAATGGAGTAATTACAATTACCGCAATTGCTGAGCCCTCCGTCAATCTCGTGCTAGAAATCATCGATCCGGCTGATGATGTTGTGGAACAGGCCAACAACGGCGGCAACGGCGAGCTTGAAGCGATTAATAATGCCGCGCTCAACGTTGCTCTGGATTACAAGATTCGGGTTTATGATCTGAACGGCACGGAAGGCGATTACTGCCTCGTTTTTAATGAAGAAGGCGGCTTTCCTGATTCCATCAAGGGGCTGATTGCCTACGGCCAAACACGAACAAGCCAAATCGAAGAGTTTGCCATCAACTATTGGTGCTTCCTTGGATCAGATGGAGACAATTTATCGGCAACAGTTTCCCCCACAGGCGGCTCCGGAGATTTTTTACTTGCCTTGTATGGCCCTCCAGACTTCGCGCCTATCGGTTCCGCCTATGCCAGTGCGACCATTATGAACGCCGGGCTTGAGGAAAATGGGATGTACATCCTCGGTATCCTCAACGATGAGATTGACCCAGCCGCCTATTCAATCAATTTGACCAAGAATTAAGGATTGCGGGACGAGCGGAGCATTTGGCCAGAGGCGCCTGGGCTACGGGTCCAAAAAACCAGGCGACACAGGTGCCACATCAGGTGGGCACCGTACGTCGTTGAAACCTGCCAAACCAGACCAGCAAAGCGACCAACAACAAAGCGAGCGCAATCCCCACGGCGGCAACGGCCGTCATGCCACCCTGGTTAAACACAGCACCCGTTCCCAGGCTACCGACACCTGTTGCCAACGAGACCAGCACTTCACTTGCACCTTGCGCCCGGGCACGTTCCCCTGTGGCCAACGCATCAGACAGTAAGGAAGAGCCAGCGATGAAGCAAAAATTCCAGCCCAGACCCAGCAAAAAGAGGGCAACGGCCAGGTTCGGCACGGCGACGGACAGCGGCGTTAAGATGCCCGCCACAATCAAGATCGCAGAACCTGCCACGATGAGTGGAATACGGCCGTATCGATCAATCAGCCAGCCCGTTAGGCTGGATAAGCCAAACATACCCAGCG
>CBDUOF010000369.1:0-5961 GCA_965368765.1 uncultured Anaerolineae bacterium
CCCCAATGCCAGGCACGGTAAGCGTTAAGATAATCGGCCGTTATTTCCTGATACGCTTCTTTGGCGCGTGGTCCCTTTAAATCCTCGGTGAGATCGGCTAAGGCTTGTAGGTAGTAGGTGCTGTGTTGGTCTCTCACTGAAACCTCGGAGGTCTTATTAGCCAAAATCTCTGCCCCAAATTGGCGCATCAATTCATGAACTTGGTAACGCTTGTTGGTTTTGTCGAATTGCAAAAAGGATTTGTTCACCAGACGGGAAAAAGTACGTAAAGAGGCGCCTGTGATGGCGCGTCCCGCTTTTTGAGTAAAGCCACCACGGAATACAGAACAGGCGGCAAAAACGTCGCGCTCTTTTTCAGCCAGCTTTTGCCACGAATAGTTAATACTGGCGCGAATGCTGCGATGCCGTTCTGGCATGTCTCGCATTTCGGTTTGCAAAAAGTCCAGACTTTCTTGGATTTCAGCCGCAATGTCTTTTAATGACAAGGTATCGACCCAAGCCGCCGCCAGTTCAATGGCCAGCGGCATCCCCGCCACTAAGCGACAAATGCGGGCGAGGTAGGTGAGATCGTCGCCATCATCAAGGGCAAAATCGGCTTGATTGCGTTGGGCAGATTGGAGGAAGAGTTGAACGGCCGTATACCTAACAGCATCCTCAGGCGTTTCCCAATCCGGAAATTCCAATCCTTGAATGGGGTAAACCTGCTCCTGATGCAAATGGAGTCGTTCACGTGAGGTGGCTAAAATCTGAACGCCTGGCGCAACATCCAAGATTTCATTGAGTAAATCAACACCATCCAACAGGTGTTCGAAGTTATCCATCAACAACAATAAGTGTTTCTTGCGCAAATAGTCGAGAATTTGTTGTTTCGGTGAGCGTGGGTCTTGGCTGCCGCCAGCCAATTGAAAATTGACGGCATCGGCTATGGCTGACACCATCTGGCTTGGTTCGCTCATCGGGGCCAAATTGACGAAAAAGATACCGTTGGCAAAGCTATTGCCACTTGCCAGATTCTGTTCTGTCACCGCGAGGGCGAGTCGTGTTTTGCCCATCCCACCCGGCCCGACGATGGTGATCAACCGTTGTCCGTCATCATCTAAATAGGCTTGTAACGCGGCCAACTCTTCTTCTCGCCCAATAAAAGGTGTCGGTTGAGTAGGTATGTTATTGCGGGGTGTTAAGTTTGTTTTTTTTGAAACTTTAGGGGGTTCAACCGCTCGGATTTCATCATCTTGAATCTGCTGATGGAGAACGGCCGTTTCCTGACTTGGTTCTACCTCTAATTCATCCCACAACAGTTGACGAAAGCGTTCATATTCAGCCAAAGCGCTGCTGCGCTGCCCGGTGTGGGCTAGGGCGGTCATCAATTGCTGGCAGGCGCGTTCACGCAGGGGATCGATTTCTAGCTGTTGCCAGGAGTAGGTTTGGGCTTGGGCATAATCTTGTTGCGCTAAAAAGTGGCTTGCGAGGCTGTCCAGGGTGGCTAAAGCTTGTTGGCGATAATACGGCCGTTTCGCCGCCACCCACTGTTCAAATTCATTGCTATCGGGCAAATAAAAATCTGCTAAAAAGTCACCACGATATAAAACGGCCGCTTCTTCCATTTGGTCAACAGTGGACTGTTGGGTCAGAGATGGTTGATTGCCTACCAAACGCTCAAACGTCAGCACATCGACTTCATAACTGGCTTCAGGATTGAGTGAAACAGTTTTGCGATCACTTAGCAAGAGTGGTTGGCCACCGCTTTCAGGAATTGTTTTACGAATACGGGCTAATACCTGACGAAAATTGACTTGGGCAGACTTTAAGGGGGCATCCGGCCACAACAAGGTCATTAACGCTTCGCGTGCGTGCTGTTTGTTTCCTTCTATCAAAAGGTAGATGAGCAGGGCTTTTGCTTTTATGTTGCCGAACGTGGGTAACGGCCGTTCACCAAGCGTAGCCGCAAATGAGCCAAACAAGCTGATTGAAAGGATGGGTAACGTCATAAATTGATTGTTTACCAAAAAACCTAAAACCTGATTTTAGCATACCTGATGAGCTATTGAAATTTCTCGTCACGCTGCGGTCACGCTGCGGTCACGCTGCGGTCACGCCGCCATCACGCACTCCCATCACAATGAGAATCAGATTTTACAAACACCGCAGCAAGCAATAAGAACCCAGCAGATCGAATGGAGGTAAATGATGCACCCAGCAGGCGAAAGTTTCTTATTTGACCATGAGCAGGGCTTACGTGCCGCTGCCAGGGAAAGACAACTCAAGACCAATACTGTAGCTAGACGTCGCCCACGTCTTTTGACCCGGATTAAAAATTTCTTCCAGATGCTTAACCATGTGCGATGTATTCATATTGAAGTGACCTTTGAATACCAGGAAACCCACTTAGAGCGCTTCTCAGCGTAGTGCACCGTTAAATAAATAATTCCACATCTTGTCATGCCCCCGCGAAGGCGTGGGGCAGGCTCTGCGAAGGCAGGCATCCATCTTGTAGATTCCCGCCTACATGGGAATGACAGTTCAAATTACTTTGTTAACAGTGTAGTAGGTAAAAGTGCGAAAGTTTTTTGACTCAGGGTTCGTTTCCTCCTCAAAAGTTTTTGTGAACGAGTCCTTAAATATCTGTTTAGGAGGTAGTGTCATGAATTTAGATCATCACAGATTACTCGATTTTGCTAAAGATCACCAAGCTAACGTATTTGAAGCAACAGAAAGGGAACGTATCAATGAAGTTAAAGAATATAGCCTTAAGCGTAGAGTCTTGGTTGTTCTTATGTCTACTGGCATTTACTTTTCGTATATCTTATTCCAATTTTTGAATCTATAGCCTACAAATCCGCAACTTTCTCCACGAAGGTACACGAATGCAATTATTTGGTGTACCTTCGTGTGACTGATATATTAATAAAGAGAGCGGGTCTGAGACCCGCCTCTAGATAGCTTATTTCTTTCTAACAGATTTTTACTGCATCCCTCGAGCTAATTTCTAAGCGGCACGGCGCAGCACCACAAATAGAATGCCGCCCAGCAAAATCACGGCAACGACCAGCAGGATCAAGCCGCTAAATGAAGCCAACCCACCCTCTTCCTCTGGGGAAGTTACGGCCGTTTCCGAACCGTCCTCCACGGTAACGGTTGGGTCCACCCCTTCAGCTCCGGCGTCGGCCACACTGTCAGGATCCTCCGACGTGTCCGTCACGCTGTCCATCCGAATGCGACTGCCGAACTGAACCCCGGCCGTTTGTCCTTCTGCCAGCGTGACGCTGGCGTTGGCCGCCGTGGTCATCTCCAGCAGCCCAGGCAAAATCTGCTCAACCTGATAAACGCCTGGTTCCAAGCCTTCAAAACAGACCGCCTCGTCGGTGCCATTAGAGACAGCCTGCCCCACAACCTGGGTGCTGCTGGCAACGCGAAATGCCACGCTGCCCATGAATCCTTCAGTGGCATCATGCTGACCATTACCGTTGTCATCGGCAAAGGCGTTCACGCAAAGAGTTGCGCCATCCGGGGGTTCAGGGGTGTTGGTGGGAACTTCTGTAGGTACGGCCGTTTCAGTTGGAACGGCCGTTGGCTGGGGAATTGGCGTATTGGTTGCCGCAGGTGCTGGTGGTGCAGGCGGCGATGTCGGCTGCGGCACCGGCGTATTTGTAGGCGGTGGCCCAACTTCAATCAGCTCGGCCGAATCAAACCAGACATCCAGATGCGCCCGGCATTGATTTACCCCCTCCAAACCATAATCCCCCGCCGTGAATACCGATACTTTATCTCCGGTTGCAGTAACTTCTACCGACACCTGCTGCCACTGGTCGTGCGGTTGAATAAAGCCGCTCCACTTCACGTCCCCATCGCTCCACAAGCCACTGCCGTTGGGATCGATCCCTACCTGCACATCCATGCGCAAGCCCCCCTCAGAGGGTGCCGGGTAATCATCATTCGAGCCACGCCCGCGCGCCCAGACGGTGAAGCGATAGGTGCTGCCCGGCTTGACGCTTACGGTCTGCAGCACACCTGCAGCCCAGGTATCCCAAGAGTTGCCCACATGCTGCGAGGCAGAGCCAGCCTGGATTAGCGGGGCGCTGGCAGTTTCAGCGCTCCAATGCGGTTCTTTGTGATATCCGTTGACACAATCAGAAAACTTGTCGGCACTGCTGACGCGAAACCAGCGTCCCCACCCATTGGCCGAACCATCGCTGTTGTATGGCAATTCAAAGCCAGCATTTTGCAACAGATTGGTTTGCGCCAGGCTGAAAGGCGTTTGGCTGCCCACACCGAGCAGAAGCAAAGCAAGTAGAACAAATTTGATGCGATATTTTTTCATTTTTACTCTTCCCCACACACCCTTTCTCTGGGCGGTGTATATTGCGATCTTTAGGTTCGTTGCCGACTCAGAAAAACGGCCGTACCTATTAATAATATGCCGATAACAATCCCTGCGCCAATAAACATTGGTCGCCTTGAGGGGTTCTCAGTCGGGGCTACCTGCTCGTCCGGCGCGATGGGGGTCGATTCGCCCCCAATGAGGGCTGGGGGTTCCGTGGGCGAAACGGCCGTTGCCGTGGGCAAAGCGCCATGGAGGCCGCCAAAACCCAACATCACCTGATCACCTGCGGCCAAAATGACGCTGCGGTTGCCACTGTTGGTTAACGTCTCATCCCGCCCCACTGAGCGCGTCACCTGGTAATCTCCAGCGACCAAATCTGTCAGGCAGTACGGTTCTGAGATGCCATCCGTAACATAATTGCCTACGACAGCATCTGGCGTAAATACCGTAAAAGCCACACCTGCCTGTAATTCTTCGCCAGCATCCCGCTGCCCATTGCCGTTGTCATCGGTAAAGGCCACCAGGCAAAGCACCGTAAGCGGAGCCGGGGGCAGCGTTGCCGCTTGCGTCGGCGGCGGTCGGGTGGCGACCGCAGTCGGCGACGCATCCGGCGTTGGCGTTTCTGGCGGCGCAGTAATGCCAACAATCAGGCGGTCACCTGGCTGGATGAGGGCATCTTCTGTTAAGTTGTTCAGGCTCAGCAGTTCCGTTAACGAGATGCCGAAGCGAGCGGCAATGTCCCATAACGAGTCATTGGGCTGCACAATAGCATAGATAATCCCTTCGGCATCGGGCGTGGCGGTGGGCAAAGTTTGTGCCTGCAGTGTCAAAACGTCGGCACGACCAAGCAGCACGCTTGCCAACAGCCACATTAGCGTCATGCGCCACAACCAAGCCTGTTTTATCCTGAATTTAGCCATCCTCAACAACGCTCTCCAAACGATTGCAAAACGATCACCGTACAGGTACCTCTATTCTACGGTTCTAGCAACCAACCGTCGCCAGCCGTCCCATTTTCATCGACGATCAGCGCACGTTCCAATGTAATCGGATCATACAGCCCCACGCGAATAAGATGGCGTGCCGGATCATACGGTTCCGTCAGCTGCAAGACGCGCTGTTCGTGCACTAGCTGGCCCGGTTGCCACCAATGGGGAAACCAGTAAGCACCACCGGGCGGTGCATCAGCCTGTGTCAGCAGCCCGTCGTCATCCGTTAGTAAATGCAAAAAGGCGATCTGGTTGGGTAATTGGTCCTCTATCTTCTGCCAAATGAGATCAATTTGTATTGCGTTATTGGCCAGAGGCGTTACCGCCCAACTGTATAACAAGAATGTGTCGCCAAAGTTCACGGGCGAGGTTACCAGATTTGGCAGCTGTTCGCTGGCGTAGCGAACGTACAGTGGATACGGTTCTGGCTCAAGATCGCCCCTGGCAAGACGGCCGTTTGCCACCGACACCATCTCCGAACCCGCCATAACGACAGGCACAAACTCCAAGTTGCCAAATGGCCAGGCATACAGGCTCACTGGCTGCCCAGCTTCGGGAGGGGGCAGCCCTGCTTCTGGGCGGTATTGCTGTACCTGGTGTAGATCGGCTAGAAATGGCAGGCTGGGCCACCCTTTTTGGGTCGATTCGTCC
>CBDUOF010000370.1:0-5895 GCA_965368765.1 uncultured Anaerolineae bacterium
GTCTGGGGCAACACCGATGATGTTGCTGCCGTTGTTGCCAGCGGCAATGCTGGCAACGTGCGTTCCGTGGCTGCAATCCGATTGTGCTTTGGAATTGGCCGGGCCAACGGCTGCCGTGCAATCGATACCAGACCCTACGCTCGTCGATTCCGCCACACCACCGGGGCATACGGCCGTTGTGCCGTACGAAGCGTTGGTAGTGGAGTAGCACCCTTCAGACACGATGCGATTACCACCCGTGGTGAAGGCTGCATGACCGGTGTCTACCCCGGTGTCGAGAATGGCAACTGTTTGGCCTACACCTGTGTAGCCTGCGCTCCAGGCCTGGTCTGCACCAATAACGGGAATGCTGCTGCTAAGGGCAGGCGGTACGGGAATATCCTCTTCAATGGCAACCACTTGAGGCAGGCCGGAGAGTGTTTCTAAAGAAGCGGCGTCTAGTTCCAGCGCGAGGTAGGGAATGTATTTGTAGGCGGCAACAACGGCCGTATTTGTATCGGCTAGCTGGTTTAGCACGCTTGCTTGCAGCCCGTCTATGCCAAGCTGCTGTGCCTGAACCGCCTGTACATCTGCTAAATCGCCTTCTGGGCGAAAGGGCACATCCAACTGCACCAACACCCGGACCGTACCTGCTGCCTCTGCCTGGGCAATCAGCTGCGACAGATCATCTGGCTGATTATCTGGGGCAATTGCTTGAACCGAAACGGCGGTTTCCTGGCTTATGCCAATCAGCAAAAATAACGAACCAATGCTAAAAAGCAGCCGCAGAAATGAGCGGGGGCCAACCGAAAGATAATTTGCCAACTTCACAAGCGTACTCCCAAAAAACAGCCGAACAACACGGAACGCGTGTTGTCCGTTTGCCTTGTGCTTACTTTGAAATGAATAGGGGAAAGGCTCCACCTCCCCCCAGAAAGTGGGGACAAACAGCAACCTGTTTGTCTTTGGTAAACGACAGCGTTGCTTACCAAATTTGTTACAAAAGGATAATCTCAAAGCAGTAAAGCACGTATAGCGAATCCGTCATGGAACCTGCGTCCTGTTAGGCGAAACGGAGAAACATTGTTAACAATCAGGCCATACTTTATAATTCGCCTGGCGAAGTGGATACCATAAATGAAGCATCCGAAACCAGACTTCAGTTATCGCCAGTCCACAACGCGCATAAGGAGGAAAGGACTCTATGCTGCCTTTGATTAATGTTGATGTGATGGTTGGATTTCTAGCCGAACTGCTTAACATACCCAGCCCCACTGGCGATACAGATCAAGCAATCCAATGGATCGAAGAAAAGTTCATGGCTTCTTTTGCCGATCAGCCGCTGACCTTAAAGCGCACGCCCAAGGGCATATTGGTTGCTCATTGGGCCGGCAAAAAGCAGAATGCCCCCCGGGGGCTGACGGCCCATGTCGATACGCTGGGGGCGATGGTGCGACAGGTGAAGCGAAACGGTCGTCTGCGCATGACCCAATTAGGCGGATGGAGCTGGACCTCGGTTGAAGGAGAAGGGGTTACTATCTTTGCCAGCAATGGCACGCGCTATCGCGGAACCATTTTGCCAACCCACGCCTCCATCCATGCCCACACCAGCAAAGATCGCAATACCCTGCGCGACGACACGAACATGGAAGTACGAATCGACGCCCACACAAAATCAGAAGAAGAAACCGACTCACTGGGCATTCGCGTTGGCGATGTCATTGCCTTTGATCCCCGTGTAGAGATTAGTGACAACGGATTTATTCGCTCTCGCCATCTGGATGATAAGGCCAGTATCGCCTGCATGTTTGGTGCCATGACCGCGCTGGCCGAAGCGGGGTTGCAGCCAGCCCAGGATTGTTACTTTCATATTAGCAACTATGAAGAAGTAGGCCACGGCGCCGCCACGGGCTTTCCTTCTAACTTAACCGATCTTATTTCTATTGATATGGCCGTCGTGGCTCCCCAACAAACGTCAGATGAGTATTCCGTGACGATCTGTGCCAAAGATTCCGCTGGCCCGTACCATATGCAGCTACGCCGGGAATTGGAAGCCCTGGCGCAGGACAATGGATTACGCTACGCCACCGATATTTATCCTTATTATGGCTCCGACGGTGAATCATACTGGCGGGCCGGTGGCGATGTGCGTGTGGGGCTGGTTGGCCCCGGCGTGGATGCCTCTCACCATTATGAGCGCACCCATCGAGACGCATTGGACAATACCGCAAAACTACTTTTAGCCTATTTATTGGCTGAATAATTGAACAATCTTTGCGTGACATCCTATCTAGTAAATCACGAGGGGTTTTTAAAGGCTTATCCGTGACCCGTGATTTGCTTTCAGGAGAACAAACCGATTTGTTCTCCACAACAGGGGAACCCTTTCCGTAAACCAGGAGTTACCCCTGCGAAACTGTTCCTTCATTGGTCAGCTTGTTGACCCACAGATGATTGGAACAAGCTCATAGGCATAGGAGATTGAATTATATGAAGAAGATCACACTTTTACTTTTGCTTAGTTTGTTGCTGATGCTGGTTGCTTGCGGCGGCAGCGAACCAGAAACTGACGGCACACCGACTGAGACCAGTCCAGCAACGGCCGTTTCCACTGACACCCCCATTCAACAAGAAGCCGCCGTCGACAGTATCGAAATTCTGATTCTGGAATCATTTCCCGTACAGGTTGATGTGCGTGCCCGAGGTGATTTGCCCGATGGCTGCACCATGATCGACACCGTGAATACGACGCAAGCCGGCACGACCTTTAACATTACCATTACGACCCTGCGGCAAACTGGCGACCTTTGTACAGAGGCATTGGTTCCTTTCGAAGAGACCATTTCACTAGACGTGCTGGGCCTGACCGCGGGCACATACGCGGTGAACGTCAACGGTATCAACGGGTCGTTTGCCCTGCAGGTAGACAATGTGGCCCAGGCAGAACCAACGCCTACCTCCGCACCGGTGGAAACGAACATGGGCATTGTAAACGGCCGTATCTGGCATGATCTGTGCGCAGTAGCCGGTGGCGATGGCGAAGATGAGAATGCCGTCCCCTCAGCGGGCTGCATTGCTGTACCTACTGGCGGATTCCAGGCCAACAGCCTGCTTGAAAACGATGAACCGGGTATCCCCGGCGTTTTGGTTAGCCTTGGCGAAGGGGCTTGCCCTGTGGAATCCAGCATTGCCACGGCCACCAGCGATGAAGATGGCGACTACGTTTTCACGGATCTCAGCGCAGGCACCTACTGCGTCTCTGTCGATGCCCTTGCTGACCAAAACGAACTGCTGCTGCCCGGCGCCTGGACATTTCCTGAAACAGATGTGAGCAGCCATACCGTTACCCTGGAAGATGGCGATCTTGTGACCGGCATCAATTTTGGCTGGGATTTCCAATTCTTGCCCGTGCCAGATGTAGATGCAGCCAACTGCACCAACAGCATCGCCTTTGTGCAGGACATTACTATTCCAGATGACACCATTATTGCGCCTGGGGCAGATTTTGAGAAATCATGGCGATTGCGCAACATTGGCACCTGTCCCTGGACCACTGAGTACGCGCTCATTTTTGCCGGCGGCGATGATTTGGGAGGCCCATTAAGCGTGCCCCTGCCCAGTGCCGTTGTTCCTGGGCAAACAGTGGAGCTAAGCGTGCCGCTAACCGCACCAGAAATCGTAGGCACCTATCGCAGCGATTTCCTGTTGGCTAATGCCGCAGGCAGCCCGTTTGGCGTGGATGGCTTTGCCGACCAGGTGATTTGGGTACAGATTGTGGTTGGCGTTCCAGAAGCAACGGCCGAACCGAATTCGGCCGTTATTGGGGGCGTGGTCTGGGAAGATGTCTGTTTCTTCACCACAAGTGGAAATCCTTCTGCGGGCTGTGTCGATGTGAGTGTAGATGGCACGGGCTTTTACCGTGGGGATGGCGAGCTGATCAACGAACCACGCCTGGCCGGGATCACGGTCAAACTGGCGGCGGGTGCTTGCCCGGCCGATGCTATCGTGCCGGCCAATACTGTTTTGGCAACGGCCGTTACCGACGATGCGGGTCTATATCGCTTTGAAGGGCTGGATGAAGGGCTGTACTGCGTGGCTATCGAGCCATTTAGTTCAGCCAACGTCGATCTGCTCATTCCAGGCGATTGGACCTGGCCGGATTATGGCGTTGGTCTCCAAGGAATTAATCTGTTTTCTGGCGAAGAGCGTCTGGAAGTTGATTTTGGTTGGGAATTCCAATAGAAATCACTCATTTGGGGAATAGCTTTCCCAGAACTTGGACGAGGATCCGTTGCCAAGGCTTTCACTTATGCAAAATCATAAAGCGATTCTTTTTGCTGCCACAACTGATGCCAAACTGCCTGGCGAATCTCAGAATCAGGATGCAATCTATGCAGCTATGGGGCGCACAGGAGGCGATTTGCCATACGGGTTCTTTATCGTGGCTGATGGTGTGGGTGGCTTGAAGGACGGCAGCCGGGCCAGCCAAACCATTATCGACGAGTTGGCCAGCCATTTCACCGCCATTTGGCCGGTGGTAACGGCCGTTTCCGACAAAACAGTGAGTCGTCTAAAACAGCAGCTAAAGAAGGCAATCTATCAGGCAAATGAAGCCATTTTGGCAATGGCCGGCAGCAAGGAAGACCGTATGGCCAGCACCATAACGTGTGCTATTGTGGTAGACCATCTTCTAATTGTGGCCAATGCCGGGGATAGTCGCACTTATCTCTATCGGCAGAAGCAGCTAGAACAAGTGACCCAAGATCACTCACTGGTCGCCTGGATGGTGCAAAAGGAACACATCACGGCAGAGCAGGCGCTGACGCATCCCTATAGAAACGTGCTCACGCATGCCTTGGGGGCAACAGATAAACCACAAGTTGATCTATTTACCCGGCGGTTGTTTCCCGGCGACTGGCTGTTGTTGTGCAGCGATGGCATTTGGGGAACTTTAAGTGATGAGGCGTTGGTAGGGCATTTGCAGACGGCCGTTTCACCCGAAGACATTGCCCCAACTATCATGCAGCTGGCTCAGGACAACACCGATGATCTATCCCTCGTTTTGGTACAGTTGCCCCTGCCTGGCGCTGCTTAACCCGCATGTCCAGATTATGTTACACTACCACTCTTGGAAACCGTACGCAGGATTAAATCGTGATTGAAATTAGCAATGTCAGCAAACAGTTTTTCTCTCTTAAAGCAGTAGACAATGTGTCGCTAAACATAGGTAAGGGAGAAGTTGTCGGGCTATTAGGCCCCAATGGCGCAGGCAAAACCACCTTATTCAAGCTCATTGCCGGGCTGCTTCACCCAGATGGTGGACGGATTCGGCCCATGAACGGCCGTTGGCCAGCCATTGGTTACAAGCCGGATCGTCTGCTGTTTCCCAATCGATTGCGCGTCAGTGAATATCTAATAATGGTTGCCAATCTAGCTGGCATTCGATCCCATGACCAGGAACAAGCCGTTTTTGACACACTGGTAAAGGTCGATTTGGTCAGCCAGGCTAACAAGCGTATCGGCGATTGTTCCAAGGGAATGCGGCAGCGACTGGGTCTGGCACAAGCCATCATGGGCAATCCACACCTGCTGCTGCTGGACGAACCCTCCAACGGGCTAGATCCCACCGGACAAGCGGACATACAGGCGCTCATTAAGAAGCTGCATATGGCTGGCAAAACAATTCTAATTAGCTCACATCAGCTCAATGAAATTACGGCCGTTTGCACCCAGCTCATCATTATGAATAATGGCCACATCCATTACAAGAATAGCATGGTCGAAGCCCTCACGATTAGCCCCCACACGCTTATTCAGGCAGATCGAGACCTCGCAGACATTGCGGCAACGCTGACTGCCCAACATCCTGGTATCAAGGTGCAGGGCAATACGATTCAGCTGCGCGGCGGGGCCATG
>CBDUOF010000371.1:0-5831 GCA_965368765.1 uncultured Anaerolineae bacterium
TAACCTGGGTCAATTCTTCGTGCTTGGTGATTGTTGGTTTCTTGTACATGTACACTCTCCTAAATTTAAGAACTTGGCTGTACCTGGCGGTAACATGCCTCTCTTTGACCAAATGTCTCACCTGATTTTGGATGCAATCCGAACGTTTCTCTCGTCTTTTAATTCACGATGCGATAGGGTCGTTTCTTGTGGCAATGAAGTTGCGATCGCGTTGGCTCGCTTGCCATAAGCATTGCCCAATAGTATAACCCGTTTGCCCTAATCGACAATGAGCACGCACTTATGAAAAAATTGTATTTATTCGCACCATACCTTCAGCCGGATGAACTGTGGCTTTGGAACTGTGCCCAAGGTCCTGGGCTGGGACGCTGTGGCAAAGGCGTGTTTGTGGAACCGGATGCGGACCGTGCTGGTTGGCTGCGTTGAAGGCAGACATGCTACTGGAGAAGTGCCTCCCGCCGCTTTGAAAACCTCGAAATTTGAGGTGGACAACTTTCTGCAGAATGCGGCCGTTAGGGGGAATCTTTACGGATTAAAAGGAACAGAGCTGATTTGGTATGATGAAAATAGAAAACCTCCCTTTACAGGGTCAACTTGCTGCCGCAGAGCTGGAAGACTTCTGGCAGCGACGCGCCAATAAGCTGACGTTTCAGCGGGAAGTTACCCTGTTTGGGCATCTGCTGACGGTAAAGAGCAACGCGGCAAGCCTGCTAACGGCCGTTGATCTTGCCTTGCCCCTTTATACAAAGTCAGCCCTTGCCAAACCAACGCTTGGCGAGGTTCATCTGGTGGTTCAGCCATCGAGCCAGGAAGTTGCTCCGGTGCCTGATGGATTGATGCAGCAAATTCGCTACAGTGGCAGCGACAATTGGCTGATGATGCAGTTGGGTAACTGGGGCATGGCACACTTGGATTTAACGCAGAGGCGGGCAACGGCCGTTCTTGATCCGACATTAGCCGCGCGGCCAGACCTGGTTGCTCAATGCCTGCTGCATACGCTTCTATTGAATTTGGTTATTGCCCACGGGTATGGCATGCTGCACGCTTCCTGCTTGGTGCATCAGCGCGTGGCGTTGCTTTTGCTGGCCCCGCACAACAGCGGCAAGTCAACGACGGCACTGCGGTTGGCGCTGGCGGGCTTCCAATTGCTCACGGACAGTATGGTTTTTGTCGATGGCGCGGGCTATTTGCACGGCTTTCCCGTGGGCATTGCCAAGCTGCGGGGCGATATGATTGCCCACTTTCCTGCATTACGGCCGTTTCTCCAAACAGAAATCGTGCGGCAAGAGGCAAAGTATCGGGTTGATTTACGAGCCGTGGCCAGTGACCTGGTGCAAGAAACGGCCGTCAAGCCACAGCGGGTCATTCTCTGTCTACTCTCCAGACATGCGTCATCCGAATCCGTGGTGGCTGAGGCAACGGAAACGGCCGTCACCGAGGCCATTTTGCAGAATAGCTTATATGTGGATCAGCCGCACAGTTGGCAGCAGAACAACGAAAAGTTACAGAAGTTGCTGCTGGGGGAAACGGCCGTTCGACTTATCGTTGGGACGGATCCCGATCACCTGCAAGACGTGATCCATAAACTCCTTGTGTGATCGGGTCACAATCACCTAATCCGCACTGCTGGCGATGCCAGGCAGAAAGGTGACGCGGGTAGGCTTCATCCACGCCTGACCTTTCAAAAGCTAAAAAGTGCTATCAAGCTTCTGCCAGCGCCTCAATCTCGGTTTCCGGTTCAGGCTCTTTCTCGTCTTCAATCTCTTTCAAGACAATGCGAAAATAGCCTTCTGCGTGGGCATAGCCGACCTTCTTGCCGGTTTCGGCCGTCCACTCTCGCACCCGTTCTTCTGGATCCCAATCGCCGAGTTGGCTGACATGCTTGCGCAAGGCGGCAATCTTTGTCTCGATCGTCTCGGTGATGTCAATATAGGTGTTGGCATCCCGCTGCCCAAATGAGATGTAGACGAAGTTGACCTTGTGCGGTTCGTAGCCTTCTTCCACCAGCTCTGGAAACAGCAGCGGAGAGTCACCAGAGGGAAACACGGCTTCCATCGCCACCTGACCTGCATTGCGGTGGTCAGGATGGTTGATGTAGCCGTCGCTGTAGAAAAATTGCGGATCGCCGCACACAACCACATTGGGTTTATGTTGTCGAATCAACCGGACTAATTTTTTACGAAGTTCCAATGTCGGTTGCAAACGGCCGTCTGGTTCTCCCATAAAGAGGCAGCGCGCCACGCCAGCCACTTCTGCCGCTTCACTTTGCTCGCGTCTTCGGACTTCGGCCAGCTTTTCGGCCGTCATCCCTTCTTCTCGACTGCCAATATTGCCATCTGTCAACACCACGTAGGTTACGTCGCAGCCGTATTTGGCCCATTTTGCGGCCGTTCCGGCCGTGCCAAACTCAATATCGTCAGGATGGGCAAAAATAAGCATCGCTCGCTCTGGAATATAGTCGTTAGCGTTTATCATTGGATCACTTCCTCTTGTGGAATGGGCAGCGGCGTAACGGTAAAGCGACGAAAGGCTTCGGCATAGGCCAGGCCAACCTGCTTGCCAAGCGTGGACGCCCTTTCCCGCATCCGGTCAGAATAATCAAGATCGCCTAGCTGGCTCTTGTGCTCATTCAGTGCTTTCAGCTTGGTATCTATCGATTCAGAAATATCCACATAATGATTTAATTCCTGATCCGTCGTAATAAAAACATAATTTACTTTATGCGGCTGAATGCCCTCGGTCTCAAATTCTGGATAGAGCAGGCGCATCTCGCAGGCTGGAAAAACGGCATCCAGCGCTGCCCGCGCTGCGGCGCGATGGTCGGGATGGTTCAGTCGTTCGCCGCGAAACTACATGCTGGGATCGCCACAAACGACCGCATTGGGCCGGTGCTGCCGGATCAGCTTGACGAGCTCTTTTCGTAGCCCGAGCGTCGGTTCCAGCGAACCGTCATCGTATCCCAGAAAGATGCAATTTTCAGCGCCCGCTACTTTGGCCGCCGCCGCCTGCTCTTGCCGTCGGGTCTGGCCGATTTGCTCACGGGTCATTTTGGGGTCATGCGATCCGACGTTGCCATCGGTAATGACCACATAGGTGACTATGCAGCCGTGGCTGGCCCATTTTGCTGCTGTGCCAGCCACACTAAATTCAATATCGTCAGGATGGGCAAAGATAAACATCGCCCGCTCTGGAATGTAAGTGTTACTCATTGTTGCGTATTTGCCTCCATTTTGTGTTAGTAGGTGCGGATTATACCGGACGCGATTCCGCTTGCGAATGATCAAAAGGACAGGCTTGGGAAAGTTTCAGGGAAACGGCCGTTTTATTCCCCTGCCTTCTTTACGAATCACACGATTTAGAAAAGGTTTGACCAAATATCAAGGAGGGTATATGATATGACCTCAAGGTCATGTGACTTCGGAGTCACAATTGTGAGAGAATAATGCCTAAAGACACCTTTTTAAATTTACCGGAAACAAAACGACAGCTCATCGAAGAGGCCGCCCTGGATGAATTTGCCGCCTGGGGCTTTGACAATGCCAGCATTAACCGGATTGTGGCTGAATGCCAAATTGCTAAAGGCAGCTTTTATCAATATTTTGCAGACAAGCAAGATTTGTTCCTGCACATCATGAATCGCATTGCGGAGACCAAGGTCAATTACATCTCTCCCGTCATGCTCAATCCCCAGGAACATGACTTTTTCACGCTTTTGCAAGCGATGTATCGCTCTGGTCTGGATTTTGCTAAGGAAAATCCTAAGTCTGCCCTGGTAGGAAACCAGGTGTTCAAAAACAGAGACCATCCTGTGCACAGAGAGATTTTTAAGAACAGCCTGGCGGCTGGCCGGGCCTTTTATGACCAGTTGATTGGGCTGGCTATCACCAGAGGCGAAATTCGGCCAGATATTGACATGGATTTTATTGTCCATGTCCTGATGTCGTTAAACGTCTCCACGTTTGAATATTATTTTGAAGTCGTTAAGGGCAGCGATTTTGACATTACGGCCGTTGAGGATGATGTAATGGATACGGTCAATCTATTTATTGACTTTATCAAAAATGGAATCACGGTTCCAGAAGCAAGGAGTGAACCAGCATGATTAAGGTAGAAGGTCTCTATCATTCATATAACAATGATGGCAAGTATGCCGTCAAAGATGTCAGCTTTGAAGTGCCGAAAGGAGAGGTGTTTGGTTTTCTTGGGCCTTCCGGCGCAGGTAAATCGACCACACAAGGCATTCTGACCGGGCTGCTGCAGCTGCAAAAAGGGCATGCCAGTGTGGCTGGTTACGACGTCAAAACAATCTCGCGCAAGATGTTCAACAAAATTGGTATGTCTTTTGAGCAATCCAACGTCTATAGCAAAATGACGGCCAAAGAAAACCTCGATTTTTATAAGCAGCTGTTTGATGTAAAAACCCGCGACTCAGAAGAACTGATTAAACTTGTGGGGCTGAGCGGCAAGGAAAACGTGCGGGCTGGTGAATTCTCCAAAGGAATGAAGCACCGCCTTACGTTTGCCCGCTCCATGCTCAACAATCCTGAACTGTGGTTCCTGGATGAGCCGACGACGGGGCTTGACCCGGCCATTGCGGCCGACATCAAAGATATTATTCGCGCCGAAAATGATAAAGGGGTCACCGTCTTCCTCACTACCCACAACATGTTCATTGCCGATGAGCTGTGCGACCGAGTGGCCTTCATTATTGATGGCGAAATCAAGCTGATTGACTCGCCCAAAAATTTAAAGCTGGCCTATGGGGAACAGTTGGTGGAAGTGGAATACCAGCAAAATGGAAGCATCGCCAAGGAGACGTTTTCCACGGTGCTAGATGAGGACAAAGCCCGTTTGCAGGCGGTGATTGGCGGTCACGCTATTCAGTCGATGCACACCAAAGAAGCCACCCTTGAAGAGATTTTCATCAAGGTGACGGGCAGGGGGTTGGCCTAAGATGAAGCTTTGGCACAGTTTTGTTAAAGAGTTAATTCTGGCCTCGCGCAGCTTTTATTTTTACATTGAGCTGGTGATGGCGGGCGTCTTTTTGTTTTTGCTGCTCTTTGTTATTCCTGAGCAGTTCAACAGCAAAACGGATGAATATCTTTATTTAGACATTCCTGATTCGGTCGCGGCACGCGAATTCTGGGAGCAGCGGCTACTGGAACAAGATGAGGACGGCGTGGCTGAAATTGTAGAGCTTGAACTGGATGGTGAACCGGTTTCGGCCGTTTTATATACATCTGAAACCGAGAACAATTATCTGTTTGAGGACGCGGAAACGGCCGTAAACATGGCTGATCAGGAACGCGCCTTCGCCGCCGTCCTTCATATGAACGACGCAGGCGAAGTGACCTATACCTATTACATGCAGGGGTACGAGACGGAACGTTTGCGCAACGTCTACCTGGTGTCTCACAACGAAGACGTGGAGACGATACAGGCGGGTATGGATGCGCAGGATATACGGCCATTGCACACTGAAAACCTCGCGCTGACCGACCGCGAAAACGTGCTGCCCTCCTTCCTGACCTTCAACGGCAGTTTGATGGGCCTGTTTATCATCGCTTCTTACATCTTTTTGGATAAAAAAGAAGGGGTGATCAAAGCGTACGCGGTCACGGCTTCTTCTGTCTGGCAATATCTTATGAGTAAGGTAGGTATCATCATGGCCACCAGTACCGTCACCAGCCTCATTTTGGTGATTCCAATCATGGGCGGCCAACCAAATTACCCGCTCATGCTGCTCTTCTTGCTGACCACCGGCTTTGCCGCATCCGCTGCCGGGTTGGTGCTGACCAGCTATTACGACAATATTTCACAGGCGTTTGGCG
>CBDUOF010000372.1:0-5830 GCA_965368765.1 uncultured Anaerolineae bacterium
TGGACGTACAGGCTTTGGCCGATGCCGGTCAGCTTAGTCAGCGCGATGCCGCACGCCTGCTGCAAAATCTGGAACAAGCTGAACAGCTGATTGCAGACGGTCAGAATGATCGTTTGGTTATCAGACAACTGCAGATGTTCCTGGCACGGGTGTACTGGAATGGCAATTTGGCAGAAGATGCCAAAGCCTCACTCATCGCTCAGGCAGAGTTCGTGGTCCACCAGTTACAGATTGAGCGGACAAGATAATTTGTTAAGTTGAAATATTCAGGCTGCTGCCTTGCTGTAAGCAGTCCGAACCGCTCAAAGAGCCGAGCCCTACTTGGATATCCAAGTAGGGCTCATACTTTTTTAGAATAGGTTATTCAAGCGACATGTTCAGGAATTTGCATCCGCTGGAAAGACCTATCAACCTGATGTAGGAGATGATCAATGAAATTCAAGAAAAAATATTTGCTGGGTGTATTGTTAATCATTCTGGTTGCTGTGGGCTGCGCCCAGGCTGGCACAATGGAAGAAGAGGCTGTCCTGGATGAGGGGCAAGATGTCGCAAGTGCGGGTGAAGCAGACGTAGATGAAGAAGACGCAGACACAGATGGAGGGCAAGCCCTCTTAAATGAGGAGGGTGATCCCATCCCATTAGCTACTTATCCGCTAGAAAACGACCAGCTTGTCGGAGATTCTATCGATGCTCAGCATGAAGCCGTTTGGGAACGCTTTTCCGAAATTATTCCGAGTGAGTTCCGTCCAGAAATAGAAAGCTTTCAGCCTATTGATGGGAGCAGCGGCATCGACGGCACGATGTTCGCCACAGATGATCCTACCGTCTGGGTTGTACAATTGGATGTCATGGAAGCCGTGTCCCAAAAAGATTTAGAACGGACGATGATCCATGAATTTGCCCATCTTTTAACGCTCCGTCCCAGCCAAATTCCGCCCGTTGAAGAAAGTGCCGATACAGATTATGAGACGCTGTATCAAGAAACCAAGGCAAGCTGCGAGATCTTTTTTCAATCTGAAGGCTGTCCGACCACGGAGTCATACTTATACGCCTTTATCGATGCCTTTTGGTCAGACCTGCTGCCGGACGATGTTGAAGAACTGGACAGTTCCGACGAAGCAGGCGAGGTGCGATTTGAGGAATTTCCAGGTCGCTTTGTGACGGAATATGCTGGCACGCAACCCACTGAAGATATTGCCGAAAGTTTTGCCGAATATGTATTGGCAGACACGCTGCCAACCGGGGACAGTGAAGCCGAAGAAAAAATACGCTTTTTTGATGATTATCCTGAACTGCAGCAAATTCGGGAGGCTATCAGGCAAGCGAATCCAGCTGAGTCGTAACGAAGGAAATCCTAAACCACCATTTTCTTAATTCAACTAAATTTCCAGGCTGTGCCTGGAAATTTAGTTGAATGCCTTTTTTCTATTTCCCATGTCTCCAGCCTGCCTTACCACCTCACATTTTTCATCGTTTCTCTAGAATAAAAGTGGTAACATAGCTACTAACGATTTCCTGAGCAAACCCAATCTACTTTCTGGCTGTTTTCTAAAAGGACACAAATATGGAAACCAATACCTATGAGTATAACTTCATAAAAGTCGAGCTAGAACAAAGCACCAACATTCAAATACCCAAAGTTAACCACCATGAGATAATCGACAGGATGGCCAAACGAGGTTGGCGTTTGGTACAGATTTTTACCCCCCCAACAGTAGGCTATTGGGGAAAAGTCAGACACTTCGAATTAATTTTTGAAAAACCTCGGGAGAAGTAAGAATTAAGTAAGTTTTAGTACAGGACGAGGTTACAACCGCTGTCATGTCGCCTTTTTTTTATTTGCAGGAACGACATCGTAACCAAGATGTGCTTCCGAACATCAAAAGCGGCAAAGTCTTCGTCACAGGCAGGAGATTCCAATGGCTCACGCACTTGATGATCCCATGGGCACAATGCCTACTTTAAACCCAACCAATCTCGAAGGAAACCCCCTATGCGACTGATTGTAGATGAACGGCCGATTTCATTTGAACCCGGTGATTCCCTGCTCATCGCCATGCTGCGCGCCGATATCCAACCGACGGGCGGCGGCTGCCTTTGCCTTGGCGGCGACTGCGCCAACTGCCTGGCCACGGTTGATGGCATCTCCTATGTGCGCACCTGCCAGGTGGCCGCGAAGCCTGGTATGGTGGTGCAACGACATCACCTCAAAAAATACCCACCCCTGCCCAGCGAAACACGCAAGATGCCATCGGTGACGGCGCGCAACCTATTTTGCGATGTGGCGGTGATTGGCAATGGCGCAGCAGGACAGAGCGCGGCGGCAGAAGCCGAGGCTCGGGGCAAAAATGTCCTGGTGCTTGAGGCCAGGGAGGGTCAGGAAGCCATAGGCATTTACAGTGGGCCGCTAGTAGTCGCGCGCACAGACGAAGGAATGCTTCACGTTCATGCCCATGAAGAAGTGGTTGTGGCTACGGGCGCAGCCGAACTTCAGCCAGTGGCGCCCGGGTCTGAGCTAACCGGGCTGCTCACGACTTCTGCGGCCGAAGAACTGACAAAGGCTGGGCTGAATTTAGGCAACGTGGTGGCCGTTGGCAGGCTACCAACTGGAATAGATTGCACAGTGGCGACAGGTGAACTTGTTCGGTTTGAAGGGGCCAACGGCCGTCTCCAAACCGTCGTCACCCAGGATGAAGATGGGCAAACACATCAATATGCCTGCGATACGGCCGTTCTTGGTCTCGGCCACCATCCACGGAACGCCCTATTCCGCATGGGCAACGATTTGCCGGTGCGCGTCGTCGGTGACGCCGCCCGCGACTCCGACATTCCCACCTGCCCAAAAGAAGGCTTGATTTGCCCCTGTGAAGGCGTCTCCGTGGCCGATCTGGAGGCAATTTGGCAGCAAGGCTTCCACGAAATGGAGCTGGTTAAACGCGCCACGCTGGCCGGAACCGGCACCTGCCAGGGATCCGTATGTTTGCCCTACCTGCGCAGCTTTTTGGCCGACCGGGGCAAAGTGCTGCAACCATCATTTACGGCGCGCCCGGTCACCAGACAGCTCACGATTGGCGAAGTTGCCGCCGGAGCGCATCATCACGCCACGGCGCGCACCGCGCTGGACGGCGAGCATCGTCGGCTGGCAGCGCAAATGGAGCGCAGCGGCGGCTGGTGGCGCCCCTGGAACTACGGCGACCCGGATGGCGAATATTGGGCCGTGCGTGAAGCCGTTTCCATCATGGACGTGAGCACGTTGGGCAAAATGATTGTCTCCGGGCCAGACGCGCTGCCGTTTTTGGAGCGACTTTATCCCACCAAGGTTGCCACGATCAAAGACAGCCGTTCCCGCTATGTACTTCTGCTCAATGAACGCGGCTATGTCTTCGATGATGGCCTGATCTGCAAAGAAAGCGACACGCGCTACAGCCTCACCTTCACCAGCGGAGGCGTCAGCCACTCCGAGATGTGGTTGCGCGACTGGGCCGCCAGTTGGGGCATGGACGTCCACATTTTGCACCAAACAATGAGCCTGGGGGCGATTAACGTTACGGGACCGTTGGCCAGGAAGCTGTTGGTAAAAGCAGGTTTGGACAATCCGCCAGGCTATCTGGGACACCTAAAAACCACGGTGGCCGACGTGCCCTGCCAGGTATTCCGGCTCAGCTTCACCGGGGAACTGTCTTACGAGCTGCATCATCCCGCCGAAGAGTCCGTGCGGCTGTGGCGTTCGCTGCTGGAACTGGGGCAAGACTTTGGCATACGGCCGCATGGCTTACATACTCTGCTGCGGCTGCGGCTGGAAAAAGGGCATATCATCGTCGGGCAAGATACCGACTTCGATTCAACCCCTCGCCGGATTCATCACGAGTGGGCGGTAAAGTTAGATAAACCTGCATTCATCGGACGGCAAGCTGTACTGCGCACGAACAAAATTGGCCTGGATAAGCAACTGGTCGGCCTGGAAATGGACAGCGCGCCCGCCCCCGTCGAAGGTGCGGTTATTTGGACCGGCGAGCAATTTGCGGGCCACGTGACGTCCAGCACCTGGTCCCCCGTGCTGGGCAAGGCAGTGATGCTGGGCTGGCTCTATTTTGCCGATGGGCAACTACCGGATGAAGTAACGATAGACGGCCGTATGGCCCGCCGCGTCCCGCTGCCATTTTATGATAAGGAGGCCAGCCGTGCCCGTGCTTAAACGTATCGCCGCGACGCGCATCGTGGCCAAAGCCGCGGCCCTGGACGCCGCCGATATTCCCCAAAATTCCCTGGCATTGCGCTTTGCTGCCGATGAGCTATTTGTCACGCCACCCCTGCACGATGAAACAATCATTTTGGCGCACGATCCGCACGCCATTGTCATTGCTGACGGTGGCTTTGCCGGTACGTGGCTGGAGACCGCCGCAGCGGCCGAATTCCTGCAGCAACATTGTGAGTGGGAAGTACCAAACGGCCGTCCTGCCTTTGCCCAAGGTGCGGTGGCTGGCATTCCCACCAAACTGTGGCTGGAAGCGGAACGGGTGCTCTTTATTGTCCCCGCCCCCTACGCTGCTGATTTTGCCGAACGAATGGAAAGGAGTGAAAAGTAAAAAGTACCAGGTAAAAAGGAACTGCCCCGAGAGTGGGGCCTAATCACTTTTCACTGATCACTTTTTACTCAACAAATGAACGAATTCCAGGAAAAATTAGTCAACTTCAAATGGCATGAACCGAAAAAGAGTTATGATGTCGTCATTATTGGCGGTGGTGGGCACGGGCTGGCAACGGCCTATTATTTAGCGACGCGGCACAACATCACCAACGTTGCCGTGCTGGAGCGAAAGTATATTGGCGGGGGGAATTCTGGCCGTAACACGACGGTGATCCGCTCCAACTATGGCATTCCGGAGGCGGTGCGCTTTTACCAGCGCAGCGTAGACCTGTATGCCACGCTGGAAGAGGAAACTGAGCGCTGGATCATGCATAAGCAAAAGGGCATTTTGTGGATGGCTCACAGTGAAACGGCCGTTCGCGCTGAGATTGTTCGTGCGGAGGTCAACACAGCCTTTGGTGCAAAAACAGAGTTTGTCACGCCCAAAGAGATTAAGGAGATCTGCCCCGAACTGGATATGTCTGGCGGCGGCACCTGGCCAATCATGGGCGGCTCGTACCATCCTGAAGCCGCCACGGCGCGGCACGATCGGGTGAACTGGGCGCTGGCTGAGGGTGCCATGCGGCGCGGTGTGCATATTCATCAGAATACGGCCGTTACCGGACTCATCAAATCAGGCAACCGCGTGGTCGGTGTAGAAACGCCTGCCGGGCCAATCACGGCTAACATTGTTATGAGCGCCGTGGGCGGCCACGTTACCAGCCTGGCCGCGATGGCCGGTCTTCGCTTACCCATTCGCACCCATCCGCTGCAAGCCTTTGTCACCAACCATTATGCCCAAACATTCCACCCCATCGTTTCATCAACAAGCCTGCTCTTTTATGTTTCACAAACGGCCCGGGGCGAGATGCTCATGGGTGCCGAAATCGATCGCCAGCCCAGCTATTCCTACCGCTCCGGGCATCACTTTTTACAGAGCTGCGCCTTCCGTGCCATGACGCTGCTGCCGTTCATGCGTCAACTGCGCATTCTGCGGCAGTGGACCGGCGTCTGTGACATGAGTCCGGATTATTCGCCCATCATGGGCAAAACAGGGGTCGATGGCTTTGTGATCACGACGGGTTGGGGCACCTGGGGCTTTAAGGCCATTCCGGCCGGTGGCGAGCAAATGGCACAGCTTATTGCCACGGGGAAGACGCCAGACCTTATCGCACCCTTTTCGCTGGACCGCTTCGCCAACGA
>CBDUOF010000373.1:0-5829 GCA_965368765.1 uncultured Anaerolineae bacterium
CCTGGGGGCTGGCTCTCCCATCGGGCATTACCATGCTTATTATTTGGCTCCTCCTCATGCGTTTTGGTCGCGCTGGGCCTAAATCAGAACCGCCTCACTAAGATGATGAATATTATATTGGGGCAGTCGGATCTCGATATATACTTGCCTGAAAATAAGGTTTTTCCAGGCGGGGGCGCGCTCAATATGTCTTATCATTGGCGCCAACTAGAGGTCCCGTTTACGCTGATCAGCCGTATTGCCGATGATAAGCCTCATTACTTTTTGGATTTCTATGAGCGGCATGGGGTGCCGCTCATGCCGGCATCGCTTATTAAACATGGTAAAGCTGGCTCCAGCGATATTTTCATCCGACGGGATGGCGAAGTGTTTATGGATAACTGGATTGAGGGGGTTGGGGCTGAGCTCGAATTAGATGCAGCAGAGATGACTTTGATTCGTCAGGCCGAATGGTTACACGCCTTCCTTATTGACTCGGTCGTAGACGAGCTCAAACGACTCACGGCTTTGGGCTATCTGGCAACGACTAAAGTTTCAGGAGATTTCTTTGATTTTGAACCGTTTGACTTGGTGACGTTTCGCGAGACGATGCAATATATCGATATTGGCTTCATTGGTTGGCAAAAGGAGCTAACCGATGAAACAATGGCCGGGATACGAGCAGTGGCTCAGGATTTTGAGAAAATGTTGGTTGTGACTTTGGGTTCCCGTGGCGTGATGATTTATGATGGCCGCCCAAACTCCCCCTTGCAAGCCCAGGAAGATGGGTTGGCAGAACAATTCTTCACCGTTGAGCCGATTCCTGTTGTTGGAACGACCATTGGATGTGGGGACGCCTTTGCCGCCTATTTTTTAGCAGAATGGCTGCAAACGCAAGATATCACCAAGGCAGTAAATGCGGGCAAAGTGGGCGGTGGCAAAGCGACTCAGTGGCGGCGTTGTTTGCCGGACACAGCCTACGGCTTAGGGCTTGACCGTTCTTAACTTTTGAGTTTCGGTAAACGGTCAAGCCTTGGGGTTCGTTTCCTGGTGAAAACGGGAATGTTCTTAGAAATAAAAAAAGAGTGATTCTCCCGTTTTCCCTGAGTAAACCACAAAGAGATGACGATTCTTACGTCAAAAGCCTTTTTGTGGTTTACCCTGAACAAAAGTTATTTGTGAACGAACCCTTAGCAATATGAATTCAGACCCCGATACCCTGACTTGTTGCTTGCTGTCTAATAAAAAGTCGTTCTGTAAACAGGCTGAAAAAGCGCTTTGTGTTTGGCACAAATGGGATCCAGGGCACAGTTCGCACAGTCAGGGTCTGTCATTTCCGGGCAGCGGCGGCGGGCACCAAAAAAGAAGTAGTCGACTGCTCCCATTGACTTACCGGAAAGGGCGGTAATTTGCTCAATCGCTTCGTAGGCGGCCAGTCGGACGACCTGTTCATCTTCTGCCGAAATTACCTTACGTGCCGCTAATGCAGCCGCGAGCGGTTCATCCTTTATCTCGATCAAGCCAACACGTAGACAAGAGCGCATTAAATGATAATCGATCACGGGTGTTGGTATTTCATCAGGACCAAAGGCGAGGAATTTTTCGGGCCGCTGATTGAGAGTCAGAGCCAACAGCATTGATTTTTTACGAAGGGGATCTTCCTTGTAGCCGCCGATTTTGTCGAGGAGCATGAGGAATGTTTGCAACGGCCGTTCACTCCTTTGCGCCTCCGCAACCAAACGCTGTGGCGTGTAGCCCAATGCTTGCATATCTTGCCCATAACGGTTAGCCAATTGCAAATGCAGGTCAAGGGCCGGCATCACATCCTGCCCGTTATCGTCGCGATAGATGGTGGCAAATTGCGCCGCTGAAACAGCAGCCTGCCCATCCACTGTGAGAAATGTCGGATTCTCGACCATCGCTCGTTGATAGACCTGAGACAAATAAGATGACCCTTTTCGCATCTTTCCTTGTATCGGTGCAATCAGCGGCTCTCGGTAACGGCCGTTCTTCGTCGTCCAAAAGCCAAACTGTTGTAAGGTTGAAGCAAAGAAAAAATCGAGAGCAGCCGAATCCCCAACGGGCGGATGATCAGGCCCCGCAAAATCATGATCTGCCACTTCTGAGAGCGTCGCCACCAAGCTAGCCACGCGCTCGATTTGGGCTGAAGCAAGCGTGACCTTTGGCGATGGGGTTGGAGCGGGTGCTGGCGTGTCAACCAACAAAGATTTTGGCCCTACAACCTGCACTGTTTCAGCGGCTTGCGGCATCGCTCTTCGCGCCGCTTCAACCGGATGATACCCTTGGGCTAAATAGGCCAGCGTGCCGCCACAGAACGTGTCCCCAGCACCAGTGGGATCAACTGGCTCGACTGACAGAGCTGCAACATGGGTGACAACAGAACCTTGAACGACTCGTGCTCCTTTTGCTCCAAGCGTTAAAAAAATGAGCTTGCCCGGCTCCGCTTGTGCTGCCTCCACCGAACCAAAAAGCGCTATGCCTTCAGACTCGTTTAGAAAAAGGGCGTCTGCAATAGCCAGCATTGCTTTGGCTCTTTGCGGGTCAGTTTGGAAGCCATGTAAATTGGCACCCGCAGAAAGAAATGGCGCGTGCCGCTGCCGACACGCTTTCAAGAATGCCAGCTGGCGACTCAGACTCCCCAATCCAATCACATGGACGGCGCTGTATTTGCTTAAATCGGCTGGCAGCTGAGCCGGATCAAGTGTTGCCTCAGCGCCCGAATAGACGCTCAAATAGGTCGTGCCCTGTTCGTTGTGCTCAATCTCCATGCGGGGAATCTCATCAGGGGTTACCTGTGGCCCTAGCCAGGATAAGCGATCGGCAATGGGCTGAAGGGAAGCTGGCATAGGGTGGGGACGAGGAGCAAAGATGCTGGCATTCGCCCCACAGCGACGAGCCGCCATTGCGGTATACATCCCACCCCCACCCGGCGAATGGTGTGTTTGCCCAAAGAAGTGCAGCGTATCAAAAGAAGCGCCACCGACAACAAGTATGTTACTCATCATGCTTGCCAATTACGCCAAGCGATCTTTGTCAGCCCCTCAGCGAGTAAAGGAATATCTTCTTCGTTGACCGAGTGCAAGATATCACGCATCTCTTGAGGAATGGCATCATACCCTTTGAGCGCGCCAGCCATTGCCCCAGCCATCGCCGCCACGGTATCCGTATCGTTGCCGATATTGGTACCTCCCACGGCGCACAACACCGGATCGCCTTTGGCGGCTACAAAAATGCCAACTGCGGCGGGCATCGATTCTACCATCATCACTGAATTGCCTACGGATGCCTCAATGCGGCGTAGCGCGTCTTCAAATGAAGTGGCGCGAATGGCCTCTTCCACTGCGATTTCCATACGACGCACCACGCTTGCTCCTGGTGCTGTACGCCCCTCACGCTTGCCAATTTCTTCGCCTAATTTAGCTCCGGCAAACGCCGCATCCACCACGCTAAACACGTCTGCCGTGGGCAGCAATGCCTCGGCCACCCCGCCAGCAATGCCACCAGCCCCACTCGCCGCAATTTGCGTGTTGTGGGTAGGACGTGCCGAAATCCAGGCGGTTTGCACCGCACCAGCGACATCCCCTGGATGAATGAGGCCAGCCGGGGCGACACGCATTGAAGCTCCATTGGTCGTCCCCATTGAGGCGAGTTTACGTGTGGATTCACCGACCGTGCCGATGTGATCCGTGCTCTTGCCCGCGGCCAGCGCTTCAAGAAGGGGTTTTGTCGTGGGGCCTTGTTGCCGTCGCATAGGGGAATAAATAGACCAATGGATGAGAGTTTTAATCCAACTAGCGTCGTCAAGACGGCCGTCTGTATCAAGCAAGGTTTGGGTCAGAGCAAACATTTGGCTACAATCATCCGTTACGAGTCCAGCGATTTCCGAATGCGAGAAGGTATCAATGGGCGGCGGGATAAGTTTGTCGAGCAATCCACCGTGATCGGCAATAATCTCGTCAATTTGATGTTGTTCCGTAGCGGCACCCATGGCATCGCCAAGCGCGGCTCCCATCAAACCACCTAGAATGTGGTGGCTTAAATATTCTTGCGACAGTTGTGATGGCATTGCTTTTCTCCTCGTATGATCTGTAGCTGATTATTAAAAACTTGGTTCCTTTGGGATTTCGTGGGGTTTTGACGTATTGTGCTAATTCTCTCTGGACAGACAATACGGAGTTTCACTCATTTACTAAACGGATTCCTAAAAACCTTGATTATCTGGGATTGATTTCATAATGCAACTATTTTTTTCTATCAGCAATCGGTTTCGGCTATTTTTTGGCGTGCAATTTGCCGGTATTGGTATCTTTTTTTCTTACATAGCCCTCTATCTAAACAGCCTGGAATTAACTGGGGCCCAACTTGGCCTATTATTTGCCATCCTTCCTCTGGTAAGCTTTCTCGTTCAACCACTGTGGGGATTTGCTACTGACATTTACCATCGTCAGCGACTGGCTCTGGTTTTCGCCTGCTTTGGCGTAGCAGCGGCGATGATTGGGATGGCTCAGGCCAAAACTTTTTGGCCGATTCTATTATTTGTTGTCATTCATGCCGTCATGATGGCTCCCATGAGCATTCTGGTGACCGCGCTTGCCCTTGAGCATTTAAATCGTCAGCCAGACGGTAATTTTGGCGGCTTACGCCTATGGGGTTCGATTGGTTATGCGGTATCGGCCTTTGGAATTGGTACCTGGTTGCTTGACCAGGGTGACATCTGGTGGATTATACCTTTGTATGGATTATGTAATGTCATTTTAGGTCTTATTGCCTTATTCTTACCAGATGCAGATGTGCATGGCCAGGGTAGTTGGCGGGAAGGGCTAGCATTGCTGCAACGTCAACGTGGACTTGTTTTATTTTTATTTGGCATCATTCTCATTGGGTTCACCCACGGCATCGTAAACTATTATCTGGCAGTTTATTTGACTGATATTCAGGCCGCTGGCTGGATTATCGGGGTGGCTCTAGCCCTTTCTGCCCTATTTGAAGTCCCTTTTATGGGGCGGGCGCACCTGTTTATGGCGCGTTGGGGGGTGCGTCCGGTGCTGCTCTTTGGTTTATCGATGCTGGCTTTGCGCTGGTTTCTTTATATCTTTATCAAGGAGCCTTTGTTGGTCTTGCCAACGCAAATATTGCACAGTATGGGCATAACAGCTTTGCTGATTGTTGGGGTACTCTACATGGATCGCCAGTTGGAACCGAAGTGGCGCACGTCGGCACAATCGTTGTATGCAGCTTCGTTTGCAGGTATCGGACCAGCTGTGGGTCTCTATTTTGCGGGGATTCTTTATAGTGGCTATGGTATCCAATCGGTCTGGATTTTTAGCACGGTGGTGGCGGTGGCGGGTACAATCATTCTGGCATTTGCAGTTTACCGACAATAAGAAATGGAGAGTGAACATTGGGCATCGACTATATCACCTTTTCTAACTTGATTATTGACGACATTGTTTTTCCAGACGGCCGTTCTTCAATGAACATAACTGGCGGCTCCGGTCTACATGGACTGGTGGGGATGCGAGCCTGGAGTGACAGCATCGGGTTTGCGGCCTCGATTGGCGCCGATTTGGACCAGAAGCATCTCGATGGATTGACTCGGTTTGGGGTTGACGTGAGCGGGCTGGTCGTGCGGGATGGGTATGCAACAGCGCGTGCCTGGCAAATTTTTGAAGAGGATGACACACGCATTGAGATTTTTCGCACTGATCTCGAAGATTTTCACAGGCAAAAGGTGACAGTGGCAGAATTGCCCGCTTCTTATCGCAACGCCAAAGGGTTCCATATCCAATGGGGTTCACTGACAGAGACGGAAACTCTTGTTCGCAGCTT
>CBDUOF010000374.1:0-5808 GCA_965368765.1 uncultured Anaerolineae bacterium
CATTTCGCTAACTTCAGTAAATTTGACACGGGGCCGACCTTGCGCCTCACCTGCGGCCGTTTCCATTTCATCCAGCCGCAGCCAATCTTCGTATGAGACAAAGTTTGGCTTCCTTTGCTGCACCAGGTGGGTAGCGGCTTCCGGCTCAGGACAGGCCGGTGAGAGGACTTTACCTTCTGCCAGATCGGCTAACATACATTCGGCCGTTTCTGCTGCATCAGGCTTGTTCGTGCCAATCACCCCACTCGGGCCGCGCTTAATCCAGCCGGAGGTATATTCACCAACCGCTGGCTCATTGCTTTCTGGGTCCAGCACCCGCCCTTTTTCATTGAGAATCACGCCCCATCGCTCGTGGAACGGCACACCGGGTAACGGCACGCCCCGGTAACCTATCGAACGGAAAACGAGTCCTACGGGAATATCTTCAAATTTATCGGTAGCGCGGGGTCGCATGGTTCCGGATTCTGTCTGATAAAGTTCATTCTTGACCATCCGCATCCCAACCACTTCGCCATTTCCGTTACCCATCAATTCTGTGGGGGAAACCAAGAAACGAATCGTTAACTTCTTTGGCTTGCCCGATGGCTGGCGCTGGGACAATTCCTGAATGATTTGAATATTGCGCATCGTGCCCCGGTCCGCATCGGCGATAGCCGCCTGGCTTAGTGGATCTAGCTCTGCCTCTTCCGGCAATATGCAGGTGTCTGCGCCGATAAGTTCACCCAGCTCTTTTGCTTCTGGCGGGGTAAAAGCGGCCTGGGCCGGACCACGCCGCCCCAGCATTACCACCTCTTTCACGTTGCTGTTGTTCAGCGCTTCCATTGCATAATCAGCAATATCTGTTTCGGCCAGCTCTTCCGGAGTGCGGCACAAGATGCGAGCGACGTCCACCGCAACGTTTCCAATGCCGATGACGGCAACCCGCTCTTGTGACAGATCAAATTTGTAGTCCCTAAAATCAGGGTGGCCATTGTACCAGGCCACAAACTCAGTAGCAGGATGGCTATTCTGCAAATCGATCCCTGGAATATCGAGGTAGCGATCTGTTTGTGCACCAGTTGAATACACAATTTGATGATAGTGATTGCGCAGATCATCTACGGTTACGTCTGAGCCAAGCTCAACGTTGCCAAAAAAACGAAAGGCCGGCTTGGCGGCCAAACGATCAAACACTTTGGTGACGGACTTAATTTTTTGGTGGTCTGGGGCGACACCATTGCGCACCAGGCCAAAAGGTGTCGGTAACCGATCAAACATATCGACGGTGACGTTCAAATCCTTTTGCTTGAATAAGCGTTCGGCCGTATAAAAGCCAGCCGGGCCGGCCCCAACAATAGCGACACGCAGTGGGTTCGTCTCGCTGCCAATATCAGACATTCTCTTGCTCCTTGTTAATAGGTTCGTGACTATTCAGGCGCAACGCACTGGGAAATAATTGCGCTGGCCCTAGATAGTTGAGAAACCTGTCAACCGCTGTCGCTCAACTATCGGTGGCTAAAATCTGTGTTTCCAGCGTATCGATCTGACCGTGATAAAAATCGCGCTGTGCCTTTAACACATCTCCAATAGAAATCATCCCCAGCAGCTTGCCATCTTCTACCACAGGCAAATGCCGGAAACGGCGCTCGGTCATGACGTGCGCCACAGACATCAGATCGTCCTGCGGCAAGCAGGTGGTCACCTTCGCGGTCATCAGGTTGCTCACCGGCTGCGACAAAGCGTCGTCCTTATCCAATAAATGCCGCACTACATCACGCTCGGAAATGATTCCTGCTAACTGCCCAGCCTCATTTAGTACAATGATGGCACCGATGTTGTGCTTGGCTAGCAGCGTGACAGCCTCATTTACGGACTGCTCCGGGACGATGGTGATTAGTTTATGCCCTTTTGTTGCTAAAATTGTACTGACTTTCATCATATATCTCCCTATTACTTCATCACGTTGCCAATGGGGGCGCAGGCTGGACAACGGCCGTTTAACCGAACAATCGCGTAACCAGCCTGAGGATCGCCAGATAACTCGTACTTGATGAAATCTAAATTGAACACAATCGCCAGACGAATGGTTCCACTATTTTTGGCAATTTGGGTAGCCTCTGCCAACCAGGCAGCATGCTGGGCCAGCGTCGTTCCAGCCGCCCAGCTAAATCCCGGCGGTACACCGTCAAAGCCTTCAGCCGTGAGATACCCAAACTCAGTAAGGCAAAGGTCGCGCGTTCCACTGAAAGCGTTGCGATAAAGGGTCAGGGTTGGCATGAAGTACCAGCTATAATGCCGGTCGCCCGGATCGGCCGGATGACCCGATGTGGCGCTCGGGGACGTAGCCCCGGCATTGTAATGGACGCCGACACAATCCAGGTAGTTGGCAGCGCCTGCGATTCGCAAGCCAGTAAGATACCGACTGTCTGACCAGGCGTTAAAATCATTGTCAAATCCGGTCGGTGCCAAAGCCCCCGAGATCACCAAAATCCCTGAATCAACTGCTTTTATGGCTGTGTAGGCCGGAGCAAGCATGTTATTGACGTAGGAAGTTGGGCTTATCTGGCCAGCGGGCCATTCAAAATCAATATTCATTTCGTTCCAAATTTCTATGGCGTCTGGCTTGAGGGCAGCCACTTGTTGAACAAAGGAAATGTAACTATTGAAATTGATGCTGTTGGCCGCAGGGTATGGGGTATCGCCCGTCAGCGTGACAAGAATCTTGAAGCCTTCACTGTGAGCCGAGTCGATAATGGTCTTTAATTCATTGACTGAATCCCCCACCGCCCACTTGTATTGAAACTTTATCCAGGTCATGCCAGCTTCTTCCAGGCGGTCTTTGTTATTCAGGTTAAGCGTTTGCGCACCAAGTGCAAAACCAGAGGCGTTCGGTGGTGGCGATGTAGGAAGTGGGCCACTGCCGGGAATGGTCAATGCTTGGCCAACATAGATGTAGTTGATATTGTTGATGCCGCTTGCCTGGGCAATGGCACTGACGGTTGTATTGAAACGGCGGGCAATCGCGGAAAGGGTATCCCCGGAGCGAACGATATAGGTCTGGCTACCTGTCGGTGGCGGCGTTGGCGTTGTGCCGGGCGGCACGGGGGTCGGCGTGTTAACAGGTGGCGGTGTTGGGGTGGAAGTCGTTGTGTCACCCGTGGGGATCTCCAGTTCCTGGCCCACGAAGATGAGGTTGGGGTTGCTGATTTGTGGATTGGCCTGGAGGATGGTTGAGATTGAAGTGCCAAAGCGATTGGCAATATTGGTGAGAGTATCGCCCCAGGTGACGCGATAAGTTAGTGCAGAAACCACTGTGATAGTGACGGCTAACAACAGAAGCGCCAAGACTGGGGAAAACCAGCGTGATTTTTTCATGGGTCGTCTCCCGATATACTACTGAGAAGAGGTAGCTACTCAGATTATAAACGGAGATGACATAAACACAAGGGCGCGTAAAATGCTGTCATCGCCAACTTCAACACGGCCGCCTTTGCTTTGAGATTCTTTTGACGTAGTTGTCGTACCTTCTAGAGAAACGGAAAGAACGCGGGAGTGCCATTAGGAATCTTGCTGCTGAACGGCCGTTACAAAACCCACCACAACCTGATCAATCCCTGGCACATCGGCACTGAGCGCCTGGGCAAGCTGCTGCTGACCCAAACAGAGCAGTTTTAGATGCAGTGCATCCACTGGCTGCTGCTCAGTCAGGCTGAGGATGAGCTTGATCCCGTTGGCTAATTCGTCGGCGGCATCTTTTTGTTCAGCGGAGGCCATTTTCAGGTAAATGTTCAGGCGGTCTACGGCCTGCTGGACGGTAAGGTTGGTGGTTGTGGCGGCGATTGGGGTGGCAGACGGCCGTTCCTCAGCTACCTCTTCTTTGTTCACACTCGCTGAGGAACCGCGACCAATCGCAATCCCCTCGGCGTTTTCGATATTGCCCACAGTGATCTGGTCACCACCTACATAATCGCCGTATACATGATAGTTGACTACCTGCTTGATGCTTTCCTGAGCAATGGTGCTGGGCAGTTCAAAGTCAGTCGGGACATTTTCCCAATCGACAAACGGCCGTTGTGCTTTGATATGCGCTACCAGTTCCTGCAGCCGATTTTGTTTGGCCAGAGACACGATCAAATTGCGAATAAAGGCCGATCGGTGATCGCCAGGGATGTTTTCGTAATCGACTCCCAGGTCAAAACAAAGGGTTCTTACTTCACTAAAACTAAAGTATTGATCAATCTGCTTATGCAATTTTGATAAATATTGTGCGCTTTCAGATGCCATGCTGGTTCCTTTTGCTTCTTACAAGATTAACCCCAATCCGTCTAACATGATTGGATCTATTTTCGGATGCGCTTGAGCATATAGTTGGTGGCTGCCCCGGCGGCCTTGGCAATAATTGAGTTGGTAAACAGATTCACAATGCCTTCAACGGCCGTTGGCGCGGCATCGGCAATTGCTTCAATCAGATCAGCCATCTTTTCATCATCTGCATCCTCGCCCTTGCCAGCTTCTTCCTTAAGTGCATTAACCTGGGAAACGGCCGCTGCATTTTGCTGGGCAACTTGAGCCAGTAAGGGCGCAAACAGCTGATTCAATTCTGTCCCACTCACTCCTTGTTGAATGTGAGCGCTCGCTTGCGCGCCGCGGCCAATCGCGATCCCAGAGCCGCTGATGTTCCCAACGGATATTTTGTCGCCAGCCACCTTGTCACCGCCTACTTTGTCACCATGAACCTCATCCCCCTGAATGTTTTTGTCGCCTGTCACAAAATCACCTCCGCCCGTATTTATATTGTCGCCTAAGTGCCCTACACTTACATTGCCACCCGCATTTATCTGCGCCCCATCCACCGTGGTTGAGTTATCGACATCACCTTGATAGGTGTGGCTATCCCTGCCAGTGAAGCTCCCGCCACCCGTATCGACACCGCCAGTCACAACTGCGCCTTCAGCATGATCAATGGCCACGGAGACCGACGACTCAGGTAAAGGTGCCAGCGGGTCAGGTGCCAAACCAGCCAACCCTTTTGACACGCCCTCGCCGCCAATGAGCTGCGCCACCGGAAACACACCAGAGGTACGCATCACGGGCGTCTGCTCTCTGCCCTCATTGGCCGCCGACTTCTTTACCTGGTGCGTCACCCAGCTCATGACATCTGTGACATACACCACCGTCGCATCTTCAGGATGCGGGGCGTGGCCCGTTAGCGCTTCAATTAGATGGTAGGTAAACAAGCTCATCGCCCGATCCTGCCGCACATAGGAGGATTGCGCACCAGTAGATGAGTTTAGGATGGCTCTGCCTTCACCATCTGCCAACTCACTCACCGCCTTGCCACCCGGGGCAACATCATAGGTAGGAATGCCTTTCGTTTCAGGCAAATCGATGGGGAATGGGGCCGCTTCCACATTTGCCCCCGCATCGACGCTATCAAGATCAATATCCTTAATATCCATCCCCGCGGCGTGGCAGCAGTCCAGAATGACGAGCATGCGTTTGGCCTGAATGGTGCTAATTTCTGCAGTTAGCAGCTCTGCCTTTATCGCATCGGCCCGTACCCGGCTCAGCGAACGAATGTCATAAGGGATCAGATAGTATTGGTCGGTATCCTTATCAACCATACCATGACCAGAGTAGTAGAGAACGGCCGTTGCCTCCGCATCCTCCTTTACCCTATCTTGCAACCAATACAGCGCATCCAAAATATTCTTGTTGGTAGATTCGGCCCCCTTGAGCAGCTTTACATTTTCTGGTTTGTAAGCACACCGCTCAGGATGGACAAGCACATCATGCACCGCCTGCACATCCTTGGCCACTGTGGGCAGC
>CBDUOF010000375.1:0-5788 GCA_965368765.1 uncultured Anaerolineae bacterium
CGTTCGATTTTGGGAGGGAAGATTATGAAACTGAGTTTAAGTAAGCGGGTTGGGAAACGGCCGTATCCCACTTCTTTCTGGATAATTTTACAGGCAGTGCCAGTCCTCATCTTTTTTGCCGGGACAAATCTGCTACTCTGGCAAAGCCAACTCGGCCGGGTAGCGTGGATTCTGGCTAGAGTGACGATTCACCTCATCCCGCCTTTTATCTGGCTGGCAGGCGGAACGATTGTGGCATTTTGGCTTACAGTGTTAAGACGGCTGTGGCGTCAGTCATCAAGTTAAACCTGAGCTGTATCTATACCTTGCCTTCACTGGTTGTCAGGCAGCAGCTCCTGCTCATCAAGCGCAAGCAGCGCTTTCATCCCAAATCCAGCCAGCGATATAGCCATACCCATCCCGCCAAACAGCACAAACATGAGCGCCATTCCAGAACCGGCCGTGTTGCCCAGTAGACCGCCAAGCTGGTCGGCCAGCCGGCCACCGGGAAGCAGCGCCGGTTCAAAGAACGCGTCGGCCAGGGGACCAGCCAGCAAAGCGCCAAGCAGCACCGGCAGATCGACTAAAATATCACGGGCGGCAAAAACGCGGCCTTGCAGATCGGCTGGAATAATCGCCTGCCACATACCGTAGAAGCTGCTGACTATTATTGGCGTCATCGTCGCTCCTAGAAATGCTGCTCCGCTCCACCAGAAGACCCCCCGGCTGAGTCCAAACACAATATCGTTAAAAAAGAAACCGGCTGCCAGCGTCAGCAAAATAGCGCGCGCTTTTCGCTTCGGGCCGCCCCACAGGCTGGCCAGTGCCCCGCCCACCAGCGCGCCCGCCGCTGCGGCCGCCTGCACCGTGCCCAATACCACCTCGTCCCCCTGCGTGCGGGCCAGGATGAAGGCGGCCAGGATGGCATATTCGGTGAATGCGGCAAACAAATTGGTGACGGTCAGCGTTGCTTGCAGACCGAGCAGTTCTGGCCGCCGCCAAATATAGCCGAAGCCAAAGACCATCTGCTTCAGGGAGAAGCTTGGCGGCTCCTGGCTCTGTTCAGGGAGTGGGACGTGGGTGACTATCAGCAGCAGGCTGGCGAGGGTAAAGGTAGCCAGGTCAATGAGGATGATCCCGCCAACTCCGATGATGCCGATTAACAGCCCTGCCAGCGGCGGCGCGGCTATGTTGGCCAGCGAAAAGGAAAAGGAGCGCATCCCGGCGGCACGGCCGTATTCCTCTTTTGGCAATAGGGTAGCGGCAGCCGTCACGTAAGCGGGTAGGTGGAACGCTTCCAGGCCGCCGACCACCAAGGTCGTTACATAGAGATGCCACACTTCCAGCCGCCCACTGGCAAACAGCAGATAGATGAACAGGGAGACCAACCCAGACCCCAGGTCGGCGATCAACATCACCCATTTGCGGTTGTAGCGGTCCACGACAACGCCGGCGATGGGCGTCAGCAGCAGGTAGGTGACCAATCCAGCGGCGACGATGAAGGCTAGGGGTGTGGCCTGTCCCGTTTTGTCCCACGCCCAAATGGTCATGGCAAACGTTGTCATTGAGGTGCCCAGGACGGAGGCGGTCTGGCCAAGCCAGATGATCAGATATCCGCGAAATTTATTCATTCGCTTACTCTTTCGTTGCTGCAACCAATTGCTGAATTGCCGTTACAATTATCGTCGGTTGGCTGTAAGGAACCATGTGATCGCTCTCTTCGGCCACCCAATGCTGGGAATTGCTAGATAAATCAGCCAGCTCGTCTTGCATCACCAGCCACAATTCATCTGTCTTCTGCCAGTAATCGGCCGGAAGTTCAGAACCAGGCAGATCGCCCATGGTTTCTCTGCCGCCTATGCCGCGTGTAATCACAATGAGCGGCAGATCTCCCAGGGAAGCCGGGGGATTGGGCTGGCTGGTATCCAACTCAAACGCCTGCGATTCCAGATTAAGGGCCATAAGATGGGCTGTCCGGTTCTTAGTCGCTGCCAGCGCCGCCTGTATCTCTTTGGGAAAGGGAGTTTCGGCAGCGGCCGTTTCTCCAACACCCAACAGGCGCAAAATGCCCAGCCGCGCCGCCGTTGGCAGCAGGGCGCTCATTGGCCCAACCAACTCTTGGGGTGTTTTACCCTGGCTGGAGATGGCATTTTGGCGCAGCGTCTGCTGCTCATGGGAAGAATCCACCAAAACCATGCCCACAACCTTATCAGGGTACAGACGGGTGAAGGTGCGCACGTGGACACCGCCTGCTGAATGACCGACCAGCACATAAGGCGGTTCGATTTTCGCCGCTGCCAGCAACGTGTGCAAATCCTCGGCAATTTCTGCGCTGGACAGCGGCTCCTGCACGCCTTCGCTCCAGCCCACGCCCGCTCGATCATAGGCGCAAATGCGGGTCGTCTGCGCTGCTTCCGTTTGCACCAGATGCCAGCCTACACTGTTTTCGCCCAGACCGGCTTCCAAAATAACGGTGGGCGAACCAGCGCCCATACAATGGATATGTCGTTGATGGTCTCCCACAGCCACCAATTCGCCAGGCGGCGGATATGCTTTCAAGTCACGCGCCGTGGCAATGGCCTGGTAGCTCATCCCAACGACGACAAGCAGGAGGATGAGCGCCACAATGCTGCCAAGAATTCGTCCGAGGCGTGGCAGGCAGCCTATATTTTGGGTTGAACTGTTTTTCATCATTTTCTGTTACCTCTTGTGAACAAACTGCCGTACATTAGAAACTGATTTTGGTATAGGGTCTGTTTACGGCCGTTCTATCATTGGCAAATCAACATGAGATGGATAAATGGCACTGCGCGCTATGGAAATGAGTGGCGTGCCTGTGGTTGGATAACGGGCAAACATTGACGCATCGTGTCCCGCAATGGCAAGGCGAATACGATGACCCTGGCGGATGAGGACGGATGTCGCGTATAGGCTGAAGCTAATTACCGTTGTTTCCCCCGGCGTGAGCGGCCTGGCGTCATACTGGTTAAAGCTGTGGTAGGGACCCAACGGCACATAGGGCGGTTCTGCCTCCGAAATAGGGTGATGAATGGCCCGTAAGATGCCTTCGGTAAGGTACGTCACACGGCCGTCCGGCGCGACATCTTCCAAATAAACATGGAATGCACCATCTGTTTCCGTTGACGACACATATAGGGTCACCACAGGAATGCCAGTTATTTCGACATCGGCTAATAGCGGCAAGCTGGTGTAGGTGAGTAATTTTTCATCCTCTTCTGCCCGATCTGGATAAACGACATCGCCGCCACCCAATTGCGTATGCCAACGGGTATGCGCGCCGGTTGAGGTCGCGAAGTCAACAGTATATTCATCAATCCCAGCTTCCTCAGTCGGCGCATGGGGAGTCAATAGAGAGTCGCCGCCAAAATAGTATCTTTGGGCAATCACCCCGTCTGGCGGCCAACTATCTGTTGTTTTCCAGACACCTTCGCCCAGCGTGTAATAGGTGATGTTAGCCTGTGGCTCGGTTGCCGCTTCATCCTTCAAATAAAGGTCAAAAAAATCAACGAGCATTTGCCGCTGTTTTTCTACTAATGGGTCCGGCGGCGTTTCCGGCGGGAGAAACGGATCTGCATGGGCACCGCCGCCGTGTGACCAGGGGCCGATGATGACGCTTTGGGAATTGCTGAGGGTTAGGTAACGACTGAGTGCGCCATCCACCGTGCCGGCATCAAGCCAGCTTACCCAAACGAACATTGGCACGGCCGAATTTTCAATATGCTGGCGCAGCCCATAAGGGCTGAATGCTGCGAAAGATAAGCCTGAATTGCCAAATAAATCATCCCGATAGGGGGCAGCCTGAACGGCCGTAAACAGATCCAGGCTGTCATGTTCCGCAACAGCAGCTGCCAGTAAACGGCCGTTTTCATCTGCATGAACCGGTTTGATTCCCTGCCCGATGAGTGGCTTCACCAAAAAACAAGGAGCGGACACATTACTATTTTGGATGAATCGACACATGTCGTTACTGTCCAATGCTGAATTGAGTTCATACCAGGATTCAATGAAGCGGCGGTTGAACACCCCACCAGGTTGCGCGATGTTAAACATGGGATCAAAGTCTGAATATTGCGGCGCAACCGCTTTAATCGCCGGATGGTTGGGAACGGTGCTTAACTCGGCCGTATTGCCATCGTAAGAAACACCCCAACTGCCAATTTTGCCATTGGACCAGGGCTGTGCCACGATCCAATCGGCTACTTCACCCAGGTCAGCGATTTCATCAGCTGACCATTCCACCGGGCGCGTGCCAAAAGAAGCGCCGCTGCCACGGGCATCGACCAGCACAACCGCATAGCCCGCCTCATTAAAAAAGGCAGTTTCTTCATCCAGTACCATCTGTTTGGGCAAGACACCTAATCTAATTAAAGCTTGCGTGATGGGGTAAGGTTGGAAAGAACGGCCGTATCGCGTAGACCGCAGTAGGGTAGGCAGCGTGTCCCCTGTCGCCAGATCGGCCGGTAACCAAATATCAACGGCAATTTTCACGCCATCCCGCATCGTGAGATAGAGGGCTTCATTGCGCGTGCGCCCACTGGGTGTTTTCATATTGTTAGGAAGCGGTGTGACGGCAATTTTAATACTTGCCAGAATGACCACTGTGCCCAACAGGGCCAACATTGTTCTCAAGGTTGGTTTTAGAATTCGCCCGCCCATCATATTTCTTTTTTCCTTTAATCCTGCTAATTACCTGTGAACAAGTTGTTGCGAACCAGAAACCGATTCTCAAAGGTGATGGGAACCCCTTCCCCGTTAAGAATCTTTCCGGGCATACCGCCGCGTTCGGCATGAATGTGAAGATGAGGCTGTGTGGTATTCCCTGAATTGCCAACTGCGCCGATGATCTCTCCTGCCTCCACCTTATCCCCTTCGGCCACAGCAACAGAGCCTTGTTTCAAATGGGCCAAAAGAATCTCCACATCATGGCAGGCCAGCAGAATGTAATTGCCGGCAATGTTGACACTGTCGGCATTGGGCGGTATCAAGTCTGGACGGCCGTCAACCACAGCAGCAACCGTACCACTGCAAGGACTGTAGAGCGGATCGCCGAAGATGGCATAGCTCTGTAAATCGGACTGATCGGCGCCGACTGGCCGGCCAGCTGCATTGAGACCGACAATGTCCAGGGCATAATCCTGGGGTGGAAAGGCGTTGTGATTATTGATCCAGCGACTGCTGCCTCCGCCCCCAACAAAGTAGACGCCATCGCGCAAGGGGTAAGCCAGACTTACCGCGTCGCCAGGGTAAAAGTAACCACGTAAGACGTTTATGTTTTGCCAACTGAAGACGAGAATCAAGACGATATTGAGGCTATTTTGGCGTAAGCGCTGGGCCAGGGAGCTTGCTGATTCTCCAGCCGCAATGTTGCGATATGCGATATAGCTAGCCAGGATAAACAGCGGCATCAGTATGATGCGCAAGTAATAGCTGAAAAACTCCCAGCGCTCGGTGGTGAAGACAAATAGGAGTATCAGAAAGATTACGGCCGTATCTGTCAACCATTTTAGTTTGCTTGGTGGGCGACTGCGCCACATCATGGTTATCAAAATGATCGGCAAAATAAGTTGTAAGCCAATAGGTTGTAACATTATTTTCTCCTGAAATATGTGAATGATCGGCAGTTGCCAGAGGACAAGAGGCCGCTAACGACTCCACGGCCCTCAGCACGCTGCTCAGTGCGGTCTTTAAGTGTTAACATGGTATGGAATTCCAACCTTTACCACATCGTCTAAGCGAACATGGTTCCACTTGCCCGTTCGGGCAATGCCCGGTTGGACAATGGCGGCGG
>CBDUOF010000376.1:0-5773 GCA_965368765.1 uncultured Anaerolineae bacterium
CTTCGATTGCCAGTACCTGAGACGTGCTTTCGTTGATTAACAAAACCGTTGCCCGGAACTGCGGCAAAAACGTGCCAATCAACGCGCGAACCACACCGCTAATTTCATCATTACCCGTTAAATTGGGAGTTGGCGTGGGTGTAGCCGCCGGCGTGACGTTGAGCACGGTGAGCGGATTTGTCACGTTGTTAATTTCGCTCAATTCGTCAATCTGCAGAACGGAATCGACCATGCCATAAACCTGGTGATTGGCCGGATTGTTAGCAAAACCCAGGGGGGACGTAATGGTTATCACCTGACTGGCCCCACCCGCCAAACCGCTGACCGCTGAATAACCGTCACTTTCGGACAGGGGGATGCGATCGGTCATGATGGTTGTGGGGTCCAGGTAGATATCCACAAAGAATTGATCTTGTACGGCAATGCTGCCCGTGTTGGTAATGGCAACTGAAAACTGTACGGGCTGATAGGCCACAATGGGCGGTGTGCTAATTAGTTGGGGCGGGCTAACGGCAATCAAATCAGCCGGTGAAGGCGTTGCCGATTCAACAGGCCCTGGCGTTGGCGTTGGCTGGCCAGTACAGGGAACGGTATACGTGTCTGACGACGTTGCCCCCACGATGCCGGAAAGCGCACTAACGGTATAAGTTCCATTGATTAGCCCGCTGAATGTCCAGGTAAACGTGAAAGAACCGGTATGTTGATTGGCCTGCAAAATCACCTGGGGAATGCCCTGCCAGGAGAGGGTCACGGATTGGTTAACTGGCCAGTTATATCCCTGCACGTTAAACAAAATATTGGGTCCCGGTCCGCAATCCGGCAAAACGACAATGTAAGGAGCGCCCGGGGTGGGGCTGGGTGTGGGTATGGGCGTGTTGGTTGGCGTGCTGGTGGGGATAGGCGTCAGCGTCGGAGATGGCGTTGGTGTTGGTGGGGCTCCGACGACAATGGTTGTATCTGAATTGTCGGCAATGCCGGTTTCAACAGCAAGCAAAACATTGCCCACATGAATGGCGGCCAGCGGCGGAACGATTGTAATGGTGGCAAAGCCATCGCAGGCGTGCCCATCAAATGGGCCACCAAGGATGCCAAAGCCCAGCGTGGCGCCCGTTGTCAGGTTGATAATGGTGACATTTGCCCCGACATCCCCGGTCACCTGCACAAAGTTGTTGCCGGAAACGGCCGCTCCTTCAAATTGAATATCGCAGCGTGGCAGCGGCGTGTTGGTTGGCGTATTCGTGGGCGTATTGGATGGCCCAGGAGTCGGCGAGAGCGTTGGCGTAGGTGACGGTGTGGGGGATGGGGTAACGCCGGGCGTAGGCACGGGCGGCAGGTTTGGCGGCAGCGCGGCGCCTTCATTGCCAGAGCCACCTAATTGGCCAAACGTCTCATTGTTCAGCGTTTCCTGGCCGAATACAGGGATGGAGGGCAAGATGGGCGTGAAAAAAGGCGTAATAATTGGCACACGATAAGTAACCCGAACAATCACCGGCTTACTCGGACCGCCAGCAAAATCGTAAAGCAGCTGGCCACTCTGATCAACACCCCATACTTCAATATTGTAATATTGGTCATCTTCAAATATGACAGACTCTTCATTTAAGGGCAGTCCAGACAGGTGTGAATGCGCTTTTTCAATAACAGAAGCTAGCCGCAAATCCGTACAAACATCGCGGCCGCCACCGGCGAATTTGGGCGTGCCAAAGTCAACCGCGCACGTTGGTCTTTCAGCATCTCCGGTAATGGCATAGCGGGCCCCTTCGCGGGCCGCATTTTGCACCGTGTTCCAGGCCCACAATATGCGGGCGCTTTCGATGATCAGAAAGATCATTGCCAGGAGGACGGAGATGATGAGGGCAAATTCGACCAATGCCTGTCCGGGGGAGTCTTTGAATCGTCGTTTGAATTTGATCATGATAAGTTCACTCTGTAGATGCTGTCTGGGTCGCCAGTTCCATCTGTGTCTTGTTTCCGGTATACTGGATTGGCATAGAATTAATGCATTTTTATTGAGTTATCCTGTATAGATTAGCAGAGACCTGTCAATTTAGCGTTGATCAAGCGTTGATCTTGAGAGATTTTCCTGACGTATCGTATGACAAAAGTCCTGAAATTGGCTCTGCTGGGGCCGTTGCAAATCACAATTGATGAAAAACCGTTGATCGGCCTGGATTCGGGCAAGGCGCAAGCGTTGTTGTGTTATTTGGCCGTCAACGGCCGTGTCCATTCGCGCCACGCCTTGGCCAATCTGCTGTGGGGTGAACTGCCCGAGGCCGATGCCCGCCGCAATTTGCGCGGGGTTGTTCTAAAGCTGCGCCAGCTGTTGGCTCCCTACTTGCACATTAGCCATCAAACCATTGCGCTGAATCAGGAGGCGCCTTATTGGCTGGACACCCAGGCATTCCGCTCCGGCATACTGGCCAAAGCGGGGGATGTGGCCGCCTGGCAAACGGCCGTTCAGCTGTATCGCGGAGAATTTTTGCATGAGTTCTACATTCGGCAGGCTCCTGAATTTGAAACCTGGCTGCAAGAACAGCGCATCTGGCACCACAATCAAGCCGTTACTGCGCATGATCAGTGGAGCCATTTTCTGCTGCAGCAGGGTCGCCACGATGAAGGCATTATCGCGGCACGTCGCCTGCTGGCTTTAGAACCAACCCGCGAGGCCAGCCATCGTTTGCTGATGCAGGTGTTGGCACGCTCTGGGCAACGAACGGCCGCACTGCACCAGTTTGAGCAGTGCCAGCAGCAGCTGACGGCTGAATTGGGCGTAGCCGTTTCTGAGGAGACGGCCGTGCTCTATGAGCAAATTCGCAGTGGTCAGTACAATCAGTTGACACAAAATCGGGCAGACCGGGTAGACAAGCAAACTATTACCGATTTGGCCGGGCAGCCAACTGCACCGTCTCCCTTCATTGCTGGCCCACCCATCACCCAACCGAGCCACTTCTTTGGCAGAGAGCGGGAGCTAAAGCGACTGGGGATGATGCTGCGACATCGACCCCTGCAAAACGCTGCCATTATTGGGCCGCGCCGCAGCGGTAAAACATCGCTATTGCACTATTTGCGCCTGGCCCATTGGCTGCCCGGGGCAGAGGCGTACCGCTGGATATTTGTTGATTTTCAGGATGCCCGACTGGGTCGGCAAGAGACTTTGCTGCGGACGCTGCTTTCTGAAATGGCGCTGCCCATCCCTGAGCCATGTGACCTGGAGTCATTTTTAGATGTTGTAAGCGATCAGCTGCGCCAGCCAACCGTGATCCTGTTTGATGAAATTGGCGTGGCGCTGACTCGTTATCCCGAGCTGGATGATGCCTTTTGGGAAAGCTTGCGTTCTTTGGCAACCAACCAGGTGGCAGGCAATTTGGGCTTTGTCCTTTCCAGCGCACAGCCACCAGACGTGCTGGCTCAGCATCAGGGAATGGGATCGCCCTTTTTTAATATTTTTGGCTATACGGCCGTTCTTGGCCCACTCTCAGAAGCAGGTGCGAGGGCGCTGATTGCCACTGCTCCCCTCCCTTTTGAAGCAAAAGATATTGACTGGATATTAACGGAAAGCGGCCGTTGGCCGATGCCGCTGCAAATTTTATGCCGTGAGCGACTGCTCACGCTGAGCGAGGGCGAGACGGGGGATGCCTGGCGCGAAGAAGCCGTGCGCCAGCTGGAACCGCTGCGCCGCATGACCAACTATGAACGGGAGAGTGGCGATTAGAGATTGGAGAGTGGTATTCGTCAATCAATAATCCTCAATCGTAAATCCACATGAGCGACACCCTGCGCGACCGATACACCGATGCCCCCACCTTACCCGGCAATTTGCTTGGCGGCAGCGTGCGCTTGTTGTTTTGGCTCTTTTTTCATCCGACTGCCTGGCGCAACCACCTCAAACGATTAGACAGCACCTTGTCACCCTATTTCAGTCTGGCTGATTTGCAGCGGCAGCAGTGGTTGAATACGGCCGTTTTGCGCTTCCTCCTCATGACCTTTTTTGCCTGGCCGCTGCTGCTGGGGCTGCTGTTGGCGTTGCTGCTTTGGCTGCTGGGTTTGCCAGCCAATTTGCTTATTCTAGGCGTCATGCTCGGCATTGCTGTCGGTCTCATTGTGGGGCTTGCTGCCAGCATTGCCGGCAGCGTCGCTATCGGGGTGACGGTAGGTATGGCGACCGGATTTTCCCTGGGCCTGGGAGGGGCCTTGCTGCTGCGCGGTGCTGGCGATTTGATTGTCAACGATGTTCCCGTTGCGCTGGATATTGTCGTGAGCAGCCTGATCGGGATGACCAGCGGTTTGGCTGGTGGGCTGGCCTACGGCGTTGGCGTTGGCGTTACGCGGGATGAAGTGGCACGACAGGCCGTTCAGGAAACGGCCGTTCCAGACATCTCCGTTTTACGGCAGGTAAGCGGCATGTTGGTGGGGGTGCTGATTGGTGTGGGGGCGGGCTTTTTGGCTCGGCTGCTGGATGGTGCACCGGCTACTGCCCTGTTGGTGGCACTTCCCTTTGGTGTGGCTGTGGGTTGGCGTAGCCAAAGCTGGCGGCGTGGTGTGGCAGCCGGTTTGCTGGTAGGAACGGCCGTCTGGCTGGCTGGTGGATTGTCCAATACAGCTGCCCTGGCGCCAACGGCCGTCGGTGGCCTGGTGCAGGCGTTGGCCTTTGTTGCCTTTGTGGCGGCGCTCTTTGCCTTACCCTACGTGCTGGCTGAAAAAATCGCTGGTTCGTGGGCGTGGGGTTATTTTTGTTTGCCACCGACGGCGCGGCTTATGGTCCGTTTTTGTCATTTGGGCTGGCGGGTATTTTGCTGGGGCTGACGTTGGCCTGGTGGCGACCGGTCCTGATCTACCCCTTTTTGCTAACGTGGAACCGCCTGCTGTACCTGTTGGATGGACAGCGATTGGGTCAGGATGGGAAACGGCCGTTGCTGCGCTGGCACTCTGCATTCTGGGATGAATTTCAGCGACTGCCATTGCTCAATTTGGATGCCTATTTGCTGCTCGTGATCCAGAATAATTTGGCGGAAGGACGCACCGCGATGGCCTATTTGACCAGCACGCGGCAGCGCTGGGCTGCCCAGGCGGCCCAGATTGAGCTGGATGCCCGTCAGCTAGAACAGTGTGAAACGGCCGTGCAAATTGCCAACGTGCATCCTGGCCTGGCGGCCGGGGATTTGGTTGGGCCAGCCAGTGCCTTGCTGCGCAGCTTCAGCCGCATCAGCACCGACGTCGCGGCCACGCTGCAGCAGGAAAGCGCTTACAACCAGCGCCTGGCACTGCACGCTGTCGAGGATCGGCTGGATGGTTTGTTGCGGGAGTTAACCCGCAGCAACGAGCCATACGCGGCGCGCTTTCGCCCCATTGCGGCGGCCTGGCGGCAAATTGTTGGCGAAAAAGGTGCCGGGCTGGCCGAAGAGGCTGAACTGCGCCAGGAGATCGACAGTCCGTACATCATTGGGGTGCCGCTCACGGAAGAACAGGCGATTTTTATGGGGCGGCAAGATGTAAGCGCCCGAATCGAGCAGCTTTTGCTGGACCGTCGCCAGCCGCCGCTGCTGCTTTACGGTCAGCGGCGCGTGGGTAAAACGTCGCTGCTCAATAATTTAGGAAGACTGCTGCCCAGCACCATCGTGCCGTTGTTTGTGGATTTGCAGGGACCGGCCTCACGGGCACAAGATGAGGCGGGCTTTTTGTACAACATGGCGCGCAGCATGGTGCGGTCGGCCAATAGACAGCGGGGCGTTGTGCTGCCGTCGCTCAGCCGTGAGCAGCTATACGATGACCCATT
>CBDUOF010000377.1:0-5769 GCA_965368765.1 uncultured Anaerolineae bacterium
GGAGTGAGAACGGCCGTTGCCGCTGCCGCTGGAGCAGCCCCTATTTCGAGTGGCGCAAGAAGCGTTGGCCAACGTAGCCCGGCACAGCGGTGCCCAAAACGTCACGATACATTTGGCCTGGCAAGAAAACACGCTCACCCTGACTATCGCAGATGACGGGCAGGGATTCGAGGTGACGGACACCGTGTATGGACTGGGTTTACAAAGCATGAAAGAGCGATTGGCACAGCTAGACGGCCGTCTCACCATCAACAGCACCCCGGGCCAAGGGAGCCAACTCACGGCTGCGCTGCCGCTGACAGGACAGAGAAGTAACGGGTAAAAGTGGCGCGTGCTTTTCAGGTATCACTTTTTACTGTTCAGTTGAGTTCTCTAAACAAACTGGATCAAGGCATGAATGACAAAATTACCGTTTTACTGGTGGATGATCACAAAATGGTGCGGCAGGGCGTCCGCGCCTTTTTACAAACCCAAACCGATATTGACGTGGTGGCGGAGGCAGATTCCGGGGAAACGGCCGTCAGGCTGGCCGCGGAACATGCCCCAGACGTGGTGTTGATGGATCTGGTAATGCCCGGCATGGATGGCGTAACGGCTACCCGACAGGTAAAAGCCCACAGCCCACGCACCCAAATCATTATGCTGACGTCCTACCATCAGGACGAACATATCTTCCCGGCGATTCGCGCCGGGGCACTTTCCTACCTCTTAAAAGACATTGAGCCTGCCGCGCTGGCCGATGCCGTGCGCAAGGCAGCCAGGGGCGAAGCAATGCTGCACCCCCGCGTGGCAGCCCGTGTGGTGCAAGAGCTGCACGGCTCGCGTCAAGAGGGGGTCAACGTTTTTACAGAGTTAAGTGAGCGCGAGCTGGAGGTGCTGCGCCTGATTGCTGCTGGAGACAGCAACAGCAGCATTGCCCAGCAGCTCGTCATTAGCGAAAAAACCGTCAAGAGCCACGTGAGCAATATTCTAGGCAAGCTGCATTTGGCAGACCGCACCCAAGCGGCCGTCTTAGCCTGGCGCGAAGGAGTCGTCCGCCGGGACGAAGGCTAACAGCTGACAAAGATCACCTCGCGCATGTGCCAAATGCGACTACTCTACGCCAACTGCACAACTTATGATTGTTGAATGGCTGAATACGGCCGTTTAATTTTTGTTGCCAACTTAATTTAGGAGAGTCAAATGTCTTCGAAAGAGCCAGTGCCAACTGGCGTGGATCTATTACATAACCCACTACTCAATCATGGAACTGCATTTACGTCTACTGAACGGGATACGCTGAAGCTGCGTGGACTGCTGCCACCCCGCATTTTTACCCAGGAACAGCAAGTGCAGCGTTCGCTAGCTAATTTTCGCAAAAAACCAACAGACCTGGAGAAATATATTTATCTGATTGGCCTGGAAGACCGCAACGAAACGCTGTTTTATCGACTTGTGCTAGATAATCTTGATGAAATGATGCCTATCATTTATACCCCAACAGTCGGCAGGGCATGTCAGGAATATGCCCATATTTTCCGCCGCCCCCGCGGACTCTACATCTCGGCCGCCGACCAGGGACGGATTGCCGACGTTTTGGCCAATTGGCCACATGAAGATGTACAGGTCGTGGTCGTGACTGATGGGGAGCGCATTTTGGGCCTGGGTGATTTAGGGGCCAACGGGATGGGTATTCCAGTGGGTAAGCTCTCCCTTTACACAACCTGCGCTGGCATTCATCCGGGGAAAACATTGCCCATTACGCTGGACGTTGGAACCGAAAACGAAGAACTTCTGGCCGATCCCTTATATATTGGCCTGCCGCAGCGTCGCCTGCGTGGTGCCGAATATGATGCACTGGTCGCTGAATTTATGACGGCCGTATTCCAACGTTACCCCAATGCCCTCGTTCAGTTTGAAGATTTTGCCAATCTTAATGCCTTCCGTCTATTGGAAACATACCGCAGCCAATATTGCACCTTTAATGACGACGTTCAGGGAACTGCCAGCGTGACGCTGTCGGGCGTCTACTCTGCCTTACGTTTAACAGGTGGCCAATTAACGAAACAAAAGCTGCTGTTCCTGGGTGCGGGGGAAGCCGGTATTGGCATTGCCAACCTCATCGTCTCAGCCATGATGCAAGAAGGCTTAACCGAGGCGGAAGCCAGAAAGCGCTGCTGGTTCGTGGATTCACGCGGGCTTGTTGAGAGCAGTCGGGCTGAATTGGCGCACCACAAACGGCCGTATGCCCACGACTTTGCCCCCCAGCCTGATCTGCTCTCGGCCGTTCAGGCCCTGAAGCCAACTGGCATCATTGGCGTATCGGGACGGGGCGGCATGTTCACCCAGCCAGTGATTGAGGCAATGGCAGCACTTAATGAACAGCCCATCGTCTTTGCCCTGTCTAATCCAACTGCCAACTCTGAATGTACCGCAGAAGAAGCGTATCGTTGGTCAAAGGGTCGCGCCATTTTTGCCAGCGGCAGTCCATTCCCAGCGGTTGAATTGAACGGCCGTACGTTTGTGCCGGGTCAAGGTAACAACTCCTATATTTTCCCGGGTGTGGGGCTGGGGGTTGTCGCGACCAAAGCGCGTCGCGTGACAGACGAAATGTTTATGGCCGCGGCGCGCACCTTGGCCAGCCTGGTAACCGAAGAGGATTTGGCCCAAGGACGCGTTTATCCGGCTTTACAGCGCATTCGGGAGGTATCGGCTGCCATCGGAACGGCCGTTGCCCAAATCGCTTTCGAACAAGACCTGGCTCGGGTACCCCAGCCGAAGGATTTGCCAACCTTTATTGAAGGGCAAATGTATCAACCAGACTACTAAGCCATTAAAGTGGTTATATAATGCGTAGCCGCAATTTCTTGGCGCCACCTCTGGAGCACAGCAAGAAGCTGCGGCTACGACCATAAATCTTCTTTGCCCGAAATCAGGCCCATCCCTCAAATAGATTATCTACACCGAAGCTATTTCAGGGATGGGCTTGCGATTGCCATTTGCAATTCTGGGCATTTACTTTCTGCAAACAACCTTAGGTGAGCGGGGCCGGGCTAGGTAATTGCTCCTTCACATTTTGCACCAGTTCATCCACCGTAATCGGCTTGCACAAATAGAGATTAGCGCCCGCGGCTAAACCTTCCTGTACGGCTTTGTACTGCGTCTTGCCACTCAGCATAATTATGGGCACCTCTGCAAATACCGCATCGGCGCGCAGCTTTTTGCACAAGCTGACCCCATCCATGTTGGGCATCATCACATCTAAAACGATAATGTCCGGGACAAACCGTTCTAGCTTCTTCAAAGCATCCAAACCATCTTCGGCCTCAACGACCTCATAGCCACCTATCTCCAGCATATGTCGCAGCAGTTCACGTAAATTAGGTTCATCATCGACCAACAAGATTGAGTTCTTCACGATTTACTCCTCTGTTTTCGTTTGGGAAATTTTGTAAGCTGCGCCTACGTTCTCTTATTCAGAAGCAAACCTGTTTGGATGTGTACCCAAAGCGAAGCCCGCGTCTCTCTTTCTGTTTCGCCTCAGACGTTCGAATGCTCAATTTTTGTTGGGCGAAACTGTATGGGTATTAAACCATGCGGGAGGCAGAATGAGCAGTAGGAAATAATAGCCATAAAGTCCTACTCCCCTGCTGAATCGTCAAATAACAATCAGACGACAGATGAGCACGAACAGCACAGCGACCCAGCCTGTGCGCTGCGAGATGGCAAGCAATCGGTTGCTGGCCCAGTAAATGGAGCGGGACTGTTGGTAGCGAATTTGGTGCTGCGCATCATTTGCCCAGACCCACAACAACATCAACACAGCGGACAGCAAGACCAACACAATGAGGGGAAGCATTAGCCACAGGGGAAAAACGGCCGTTACCCCCGGCTGCCAACGTGAGAGCGCAGCAATCGTTGCCAAATGTGCCAGCTGATCAACCACAAATCCGGGCCATTGCGGGTTGCCCGGAAAACGCACCTTGATCCAGTCGACAATAAAATGGGTGGCACCCAAAGTCAGCAGCAAATCAAGGTGCTGAATCGGCTGGCGAATCAATAGACCGGCCATGAGCAAATGGATAGCGACATGCAGGAGTAAGCCGAAAATGCCCTTTACTTTTAAGCGAAAAATATGATTGGTTTGTAGCGGGAAATCCCCCAACAGATGCGCCAACAACAGCGCTAAAAATGTTGCCATTTTGAACAGAGATCCATTTGCCTAGAAAGTCGTCACTTCGGGTAAAGTGGGGCGAGCGTACAACAGTGGTTCGGCTTACTGAGCATAAAGCTTTATTAAATGCGTTCTTATGTAAAGTGGGATGTAATGTACACAGAGCGTTGTGGCAAATTAACATTACTCTATGTGAGGGGCAGCAAACGGCCGTACCCAACCATTGTGAAGCAATTTACAATCTTACATAAAAAACCCGCAGATGGGTGAAAAATCACCTGCGGGTCTTGCTATTCACGCTCGATTCACCTGCTTCATCTCAGGCAATGGCCGGTGTTTGGTACAAAAATGTGTCGTCTGTGAGCTGCTGTAAAACAAAAGCGGCGACATCGGCACGAGAGACCTGTCCGCCGCCAATTGTCGGATCAAGCCCAAATTGGTACTCGCCGGTTGCTGGCCCATTGGTTAATCCACCGGGCCGTACAATAATCCAATCCAAGTCGCTCTCTCGGACGAGCTGTTCCTGGCGCTCTTTATCTTCATACGCTTTGCGCAGCACAGTCTTCATTATCATCCGAAACGATCTTGCCACCTGTTCACGGCTATTACCCACCCCAAGAGCCGATACCACAACCAGGCGCGGTATCTTTTGCTTCGTCATGGCTTCAATAATGTTGCGCGTACCGTCTGAAACGGCCGTATCTGGATTATTGGCTGTGTGACCTAACGAACAGCAAACCGCCTCAGCGCCGGCTAGCGTTTCTTCTACCTTGTCAGGATTCAGAACATCCCCAATCACCATATACAATTTGTCATGGCTCAGGGCCATTTTGGCTAAATCACGCACCAACACGGTCACTTCATGTCCGGCGGCCAGCGCCTGGGACACAATCTCTTGGCCGGTGCCGCCAGTTGCGCCAAAAACAGCTAATTTCATAGGATATTCTGCCTCACTTTGTCTCATTTCAGTTTATCTATTATCGCAAAAACTGCGTTTTTGGCTATGCTGCGCGCTTTACGGTTACCTGGTAACGGCCGTTTCTGACTTCGTATGACGCAGTGGCCGTTTCAAAAAATAGTAAGCCGGAACCAGAGCAACCAACGATAAACTCATCCCTATCCAGTAGGGATAGCGAGGATTGAAGGCAAAAATAACGCCGCCCAACGCCGTACTAAAAATGGTCGCCAGGCTTATTACGGATTGATATACGCCCAAAACGCCTCCCCGTACCTCATCCGGCACCGTTTTGGTAGAAAGCGCTTGCAACGGTGGCATCATTAGTCCCATCCCCATTGCAAAAAAGATCGAACCGGGCAAACCAAGCCAGGGCCTTACGGCAATGGCAAAGAAAAACATCCCCAAGGCGCGTATCAATCCGCCAATAATAACGAGATTTGCTTCGCCAAACCGGGGCAGCACACGTCGAATCAATACGGTCTGGGTTAAGAATTGAGAAAGCCCCACCGTGGCTAACAGCAAACCAATCCCCAAATCTACAATACGCTCGCTGTAGCCTGCAAACAAGACGGCATCGCCGTAAAGAGACAACGTCGCTTGCAGTAAACCCAGGGCAAACAGGCCAACGAAGGCAATGAGCAAAATAGCCAGCAAAGAC
>CBDUOF010000378.1:0-5750 GCA_965368765.1 uncultured Anaerolineae bacterium
CCGGACACCATTTTGTACCGTGACGTGACCGATTTGCGCTTACAACCTGAGCAAGAAAGCGGCGAGCGCGCATTGGTGCAGCAGCTGCGCCAGGTCGATTCTGCCGACGACATAACGGGCAATATGGAGTTGGAGGTGTGGGGCGAACGACGGGGTGACCGGATTGTTGCCACGGTGCTGGTGTATGGTCCGCTGGGCGGCGGGGCATTTGAGTGAGCGCGTCATAACCTAACCGGGTAATCCGGGAATCTGTTAGAGCAATAACGGAATTACCAGATTGCCCAATACCTTCATACAATATCATTTATGAAAAAGTCTAGATCCACTTACCAAGCCAGTAAAAGCCTGCGTCTTCGGCTGCCGCTAAGTTATGCCGGGATTGCGCTCATTGCGACGTTGGTGCTCGGGGCTGTGCTGCTGACGACGCTGCAGCGCTTTTATCGCCAACAGGAGCTGGATTACCTGACGGGCAACGCCCACGTGGTTGGCGAACGACTGGCGCCGCTGCTGGAAGCTGATGACGCCGGGCAGCTTCAGGCTAATTTGAAGGGGCTGGCCTTTTTGTCGCAAACGCGGGTGCAGATATGGTCCCCCGATACCGCTCTGCTGGCCGATTCTGGCGATCCACGCGCCGTTGACGACGGCACGGAAATTGCAGTTTCGATCGTGGTTGACGGCGTGGCCCAAACCTATAACCAACCCACCACGAGCAGCTTGAGTGAAGTGACCGAAACGACGATTGTGATTCAGCCTGGCCTGTTTGGGAATGATGTGGATGAACAGGTGGTCACGCAGTTGGTTGAAGGTGCTCCGTCAGCCAACGTCCCGGACAGTTTGGTGCTGGATGAAGCGATTGAGGCTGGTTCTGGCGTTATTACCCGCACCACGATTGTAACCCGAGAGCTTGTAAGCGAGGCGCTGCCTGTGATTGGCACCCCGTTTGGCTTTGGCTTTGGCGATGGCAACGTAGCGGAAACGGCCGTTTCTAATCTCACCGTGCGCCGACCCATCGAAGGCACTGACGGCCGTTTGCTGGGCACGGTTGAACTATCGCAAGGGCCAGCCTATGGCGGCGACATTTTGCAAAGCGTCTTTTGGGGCTGGCTCATTGCGTCGTTGGTGGCTGTGTTGCTGGCCGGGTTGGCGGGTTGGCGGGTCAGTCGGCGGTTGGTACGGCCGTTGCTCACGCTGACCAACGTTACCGCGCGCATGGCCGATGGGGATTTGACGGCACGAACGGCGGTGCAGCGGCAGGACGAGCTGGGAACGCTGGGGAGCAGCTTCAACAAAATGGCCGATCAGCTGGAGGGAACCATTACCACTTTGCGCCAATTTATCGCCGACGCTGCCCACGAGCTGCACACGCCACTGACCGCCCTGCAAACTGATTTGCAATCATTGGAGCACGCTCTGCAGGAACCTGCTCAGTTGGCCAAAATCGAACGGATGCAGGCCCAGGCCGTGCGCCTGCAAACGCTCACCGACAGCCTGCTGGATTTGTCACGCATTGAGGCTAACGCCACGGCAGATACCGAAACCGTGAACCTGAATCACCTGCTGCAAGAAACGGCCGAACTGTTTGCCTCTCGCGCCGAGCAAGCTGAACTTCAGTTTGATCTGACCTTGCCAGATGTACCGCTGCACGTTTTGGGCAATCCCACGCGACTGCGGCAGGCGATCCAAAATGTGCTGGACAATGCCATCAAGTTTACGCCCGCAGGCGGCAATGTGACGGTGTTGCTTGACCAAGAAAATGGGGAGGCCGCTCTCTCCATCACGGACGACGGTATTGGCATTCCTGATGAAGATTTGCCACATCTATACGGCCGTTTTCACCGTGGGCGCAATACAGCCGATTTTCCGGGCAACGGGCTGGGGTTTGCCATTGTCCAGGCGATTGTGGTGGGGATGAACGGCCGTATTGACATCCGTGCTTTGTCTACCGGAACGGAAGTACGTCTTTTCTTGCCACTTCAGAGCTGAAGTTTAATTAGGCCGACGGGGCGGGCACCGTGGCGTTGGCGTGGTGAAAGCTTCTCTTGAGTGCTTCCTTCAGCGCCTCAACCTTTATGGGTTTACTCACATAATCGTCCAACCCGGCGCTTAGATAACGTTCTTTATCCCCTTTGAGGGCATTGGCGGTCATTGCGACAATATACGGCCGTTCGGCGCCCCATTCAGCGATAATCGCCTGGGTGGCCTGGATGCCATCCATTTCCGGCATCTGGATATCCATTAAAATGAGATCGTAGGGTTGGCGCCTGAGCGCTTCCACGGCTTCCAAACCATTGACGGCAATATCGAGCTGATAGCCCAAACGGTTTAAGATGCGCGTGGCCACTTTTTGGTTAATTCGGTTATCTTCCGTTAGAAGAATGCGCAGCGGATAGGTGCTGCCCATCTCAACAGCAAAATTATTGTCCGATTGGTTGGCCTTGAGCGGGGTCGTGGATTCAGCATGATTTTCCACGAGTTGATACGGCAGTGTAAAATAAAATGTTGAGCCACTGCCAATGGCGCTCTCAAACCATATTTGGCCGCCCATCATTTCTACCAGTTTTTTGCAAATGGCCAGCCCCAGTCCTGTGCCGCCAAATTTGCGCGTCATAGAATTATCGACCTGGCTGAATGATTGAAACAAGCGCTCTTTATTTTCTGGCGGAATACCAATACCACTGTCTTCGATAGAGAAATATAGCTGGGTACATCCGTTTTTATTTGATTGATTAGAGGCTTTGAGCACTACCTTGCCGTTTTGGGTAAACTTAATGGCGTTGCCGACCAGATTTATTAGCACTTGCCGCAGTCTGGTAAAATCTCCCAAAATGATTGCCGGAAGAGGTGGCTGGATTTCATAACAGAGTGTTAATCCCTTTTCTGCGGCCTGGGGCTTAAGCAGATCGATAACGCCGGCCAAACAGTCTGTAACCTTGAACGGCCGTTCCTCTAAATCCAAAAGGCCAGACTCAATCTTAGAAAAATCCAGTATATCGTTGATAATGTATAAAAGATTATCCCCACTGTTGCGAATAATTTCGATGGACTCTTGCTGTTCCTGGGTTAAAGGCGTGTCTATCAGGATGCCTGTCATACCGATAATAGCATTCATCGGTGTGCGAATTTCGTGGCTCATGTTGGCCAGGAATTCCGATTTTGCCTGGGTGGCGCTTTCGGCTTGCTCCTTGGCTTGCTTTAAGTCCGCTTCAACTTGCTCGCGCCGAATAATGTCAGCCTCCAGCAGGGCATTGGCTGTTTCCAACTCGGCCGTTCGCTTTTGCACACGCTGTTCCAAGGTATTTATGAGCTCACGCAGCTGGCTGGTCATGACGTTAAAGGTAGTGGCCAGTACGCCAATTTCGTTTTTAGAGAAGACCTGGGCATGGGCATGTAAGTCGCCATCCGCCACGCGCTTGGCCGTTTCGATTAACTGCACGATGGGTTTGGTTAGAAATCTGACAACGACTGAAGACAAGATAACGGCCGTTAGCCCAACGATAAGTGCCAGAACGGTTGCCTGCTGCGATTGATTCTCAACAGGACTTAAGAAGATATCTTGAGGTTGAAAAAATGCGATTAGCCAGGGCATCGTCTCCATTTTTGCCAGTGCCACCTGATTAACCCGATTGCCTGTTGCCACATCTTCTGCTTCAAAAAATCGTTGTGTGTCGGGATTAGAAAGATGCTCGTCTAATTTTTCCAGCTGCATAAATTGCAGTTGGTCTGTTGGCCAATCAGGCAGCCGTTCCTTTAGCTGTAGTTCATTGATGAGTCCCTCATCCAGCCGGGTAATTGGAATAAAATTGACGTCTGGCTCAATGCCGTGTGCCAGATGAATATGATATTCGTCAAACAATACGCCAAATGAACCTACCCCAGCAAGATCGTTCTTTTCTGCCAAAATAGATTGCAGCACCATCGCATCATACTGTACCCTTAATAGCCCAATCGTCTCGCCCTCAGCCATGATGGGGCTGGCAAAATAAAGCGCTGCCCCGCCGGTGTTGTCAGAAAACAGCACGGGGGTTACCCAAGCGGTTGGGTTGGCACGATCCGCTAGTTCTTTAAACTGTGTGAAGTAAAAGTGATCAGAGTTATCTGAGCCAATATCGGCCGTGACGGTATCTAACACCACAACACCCTGGTCATCCAGTAGTGCGTACGATGTAATAAATTGATTTCGCTGACTTAGGAGTTCCAACAATGCCTGCGTCGTATCTGACTGGGGATCCGTTGAGCGGGAATTAGGGGGAACCTTTAAGAATTGAGCAAATTCCCTCAGCTGCGCTTCGGTTTTTACGGTGTTCAGGTTAGCAATGATGAAGCTGTCCAGGCTAGCGGTTGTCTGAGAAGCGACGGCAAAGAGTGCCTGGTTGGCCGCGTTTGTAAGCGTTTGGCGGGTATTGCGGTTACTGATGGTGGTAAGCAGGATGATGGGAATGAGTGCAATGGCCCATAAAGCGAATAATAATTTTAAGCGTAATGAAATTGGTGCCGATCGATTACCTCTTGCTTGTCCCAACTTAACCATTTCTCCTGCCCTAGCCAATCGTCATAGGCGATCCAATACTTAAGTGATTATCGTATGTTTTTTCTTGCTCAGGGACTATAGGTATTTCTGTCTATCCTGCTTTTGAAAGGTGACAGATTTCACGCCGCTTCAGTGCAGTTCCTCCTTACGAAAGTGGGCAATAATCTTGTATTCTTCTTGGGTATTTCTCGATTGGTAGGACTGGCAGTCCTTCAATCTAATTACCAGAAAGCTTTTGACGTAAAGGACTGTCAGTCCTTTATATCCGAGGAAAATATGAAAAAAATTGCTGTCCTGCACCTGAATCGGCTAGAAGAAACTGAAACCGTTGCCTTTATGGGTCAATCGCTACAGATTCGCCACCTGAATTGCGCCAATGATCTGAAGAAAGCGCGAGATCTGATTGCCAAATTTGATGGTCAAGTTGCCGCAATTGCCCTGCACGGGATGCCTGCCCAGCTAGAGCTAGGCCCGGCCAAACGGGAGCATACGCAGGGGGCCAGCCTAACGGCCGTTGCCCAACAAACACCGGTGGTAGACGGCCGTATCATCCGGCCTGGTTTGGAACGCTGGGGCATGATTCTGGCCGATCGTGCCCAGCCCGGCATCTTCAGTCGCAAACAGGTGCTGATGGTGCCAGGCCTTAACCACAACGGCATGGCCCGCGCCTTCGAGCGTCACGGCTGCACCATTCGCTATGCAGACCCATTCATCTACTTTAATCTGCCCAAGGTGCCCGGCATTGGCTTCCGCCAGACGCGCAACCAGGCAGCCCCATTTACACTGGATCGCTTGAAAGATGTGCCGTACAAGACGTTGTATCCGCAGGTAGACGGCGCTGCACAACCCAACCAGGCCCCCTTCGCCTGGGCCGACATTATTGCTGGGGACATCGGCACAATACGCCACTTTGCCCCCGAAATGCTCAAGCGCAAAACCATCGTGGTAGAAAGCGCCACCGAGGCAGACGTGGCCGATTTACAGGCCCGTGGAGCCGACATCGTGGTGACGCTCATGCCCGCCCTGGACGCCAACGCCACGTTGGGCAACTGGTCATCGGCCACCGTCGAGGCCGCGCTCACCGCCCTGCGCCCCGACCCCAATGCCCCGCTCGACGAAGACACCTACCTGGACATGATGGCCGATCTGGAATGGACGCCCGCCATTCGCACCCTCCAACCAGAAAATGTGGACATCAACCGCTTTGCTTTTGTCATCCACC
>CBDUOF010000379.1:0-5727 GCA_965368765.1 uncultured Anaerolineae bacterium
GAAACGGCCGTTTCGCCGAAGCAATCACCGTTTGGCAACAGGCTGCGGCCACCAGCTTTGATGACGTGACCGCCCACGTTGAGCTGGCCAAATATTACGAGTGGCAAACCAAGGAGCTGGCCCAGGCAATTCAGTGGACGGAGGGCGCCCAAGCTTTGGTGCAGAGCTGGGGGCGACGCGGCCAGCGCCACCCCGTCCGGGCAGAATTGGAACACCGCCTTTCCCGCCTCCAGCGGAAACAAAAGGAACAGGGAAACGGCTGAGAGAATTGTGACAAACAGGTCAGTGTTCCTCTGCGGTTTACTTAGGAAGGGGCGGATAGCGATGTTCTTGGTGCAAAGAGCCTTCCTGCTTTGACCCACCCTATGGCAAGAAAACTATGGAAAATGAAGCATACCCAACGCGTTTTTTAGATCAGGTACGACTGGGGCAGACCGAGTGGTATCGTTACTTTTTTGGCATCATACTTATCCTCTTCTTTTGGTTCGTTTTGGGCTCACTGTTTGTGGTTGTGCCCCTGGTGTGGGTGATGATTGATGGCAATCCTGAGACGGCCGTCAATGTGGAAACGGGTCTCATTACCGGGGTCGACGCGATGATTAACTATGTCGCCCTCAACCTGAGCTTTGGCATGTTGATTGTGGGTCTACTCCTTACCGTGAGGTTTGTTCATGGACGGCCGTTTCGTTCGCTGGTCACGCCCGCCAAACGGCTAAACTGGCGGCGACTCTGGCAAGGGTTTGGCCTGTGGTTGCTGCTAGTTACCCTGGCCAGCGTCGTGGAATATTTGCTCAACCCAGACATTTACACGGTCGTTTTTGATGCCCGCCGATTTTTCCCCTTTGCTGTCGTCGTATTGCTGCTCACTCCCATGCAAACCACTGCCGAAGAGCTGCTGTTTCGGGGCTATCTGCTGCAAGCTACCGGCCATTTGGGGCGTAATTTTTGGATCCTGGCATTGGTTAACGGATTTCTTTTCATGGTGCCACATTTAGGCAACCCGGAACTGGCGGCCAGTGCCATCTTGCTGCCCCTGTTTTATTTGAGCATTGGTGCCTTTTTTGCCTTTATCACCTTGCGTGACAATTCTGCCGAACTGGCAATTGGGGCGCACGCTGCCAATAACCTGTATTCTGCCCTTTTTGCCAACTACACCAACTCAGCCTTACAGACGGAATCGATCTTCTTGGTAACTGAGCTGGATGCCGTTTATGCGCTGGCCTCATTTTGGGCCATGGCAATACTGTTTTATCTGGTATTGCTGCGACGCGGGGAAAAGCCCGATGCAGCCCTGGGGAGCGTGACTGATGGTTGATATTGTGCCAGCAAGCTATAACGAAACGCCGGAAGATGCCCCTTCGCGTCAAGGCTGGCTTGATCTGGTTCTGTATCTGCTGGTGGGGTTTGGCTCATTTTTTCTGATTTCTGGCCTCGTGGGGCAGCTGTTTCCAGCGTTGAGTCTTGGGGCCTCGTTTTTGCTCTTTTTGGCCAATTTCATTTGCCTGGGCGGCACGACATATTTGCTGGGAATCCGTCGGGGCAAGATTAGTTGGCGGCAGTTGGGGCTACGGCCGTTTCATTGGCAGTGGCAGTGGCTGTTTATAGGCGTCGGGCTGGCTATCCTGCTGCTGCCGGGGCGGGCTTTGCTGGGGCTTCTGGTGCAAATGCTGCTGGAGGGTAATCTGGATAGCTTACAGGCCCGAAGCGACATTATCACTGGGGGCGCACTCGAATTTTCCTGGCTGGGCTTTCTAAGCACCTTCATTGGCGTGGGGGTGCTGGCTCCCATTTCTGAAGAGCTTTATTTTCGTGGCTTGCTGCACAGTTGGTTTTGGGGCAAAACGGCGCGCGTTTGGCTTCGTGTGCTGGCCAGCGCCACCATTTTTGGCCTGGCTCATGCAGACAGCGTAAGCGTGGTGGCTGCCAGTTTTGTCATTGGCGTGGTTAACGCAATTGCCTATGAACGTACCCGGTCGCTATTCATTCCCATTGTTATTCATCTGACAACAAACAGCGCGGCGGTGCTTCTCCTGTATTTGGCGCTGGCATTGACGGAATGGTTGCCGACTCTGCCATAGGCGTTGCTCGCGAGCCAGCAAAAAAGAAGAAAGTGTAGCCTAATCGTGGGACGGCCGTTCCCATGTCATCCATCTATTTGGCCAAAACCTGTCATACTAAACATTGGTGTGCTGAATAGCCGCTAAATCAATCATTGGTCTAAGCAAAAGACCGGGAGTGTTTCATAAAAAAATAGATGATTACGCGTAAATTGTTTGCCCTGATTGCCGTTTTGACACTTTTATTGATCGCACCTGCCTGTTCGGCCGAATCTGAACTTGCTGTGGATGACAGCCCAACAGCCAGTGCGGCGCCCACGACTGAACCGACTTTGCTGCCAGAAGCAACCGCGGAACCGACTGCCGTCATTGAACCCGCAACGGAAGTAGAACCAACAGAAATGGCGCTAGCCGCCGATGATGTTGCGTCCTTTACTGCCTCGCTGCAAATGGCATTGGCCCAGCGTGATTTTGACGCTGTGTTGGCCCAACTGAGCGATCCGTTTGGGTTTGGCCCCTATCGTTCGGAATGGTCCCTGCTCACACCTGCCGAAATGGTGGCTCAGCTGGAGAACATTTTGCCACCTGGCGCGTCATTACAGTTCCACCCCGATGCCGATCTCAGTGCCATGCTAGACGGTCAGGACCCGCAAATGATGTTGGGACCAGACGTGAAGGTCGCAGCCGTGTTGCACAGCAGTGGTTGGGGCGCGGAAGGCCGGGATGAAGCTATTTTGTTTGTAGAGGAACTGGCAGACGGCCGTTTTACCTGGAAAGCAATGATCATCGCACCCGATGGCTTTTTGCCGGAATCGGCTGAACTGCCCATTTTAGATGAGCAGCCAGCACCAGTTGGTTTGCTTTATCAAAAACCGGATGGGTCGCTATGGCAGGTCGCTGCCGATGGACAGCCCGTGCAGCTCTGGTATCAGGAAGGGACGCCCGCCACACCGGCTCCGGATGGCCAACACGCTTTTTACCAGATTCAAGGAGATTTGTTTCTGCTGGACGTGACCACGGGCGAAAGCGTTCAGTTGACCAGCGACCATGATGCCGACGGGACACACCTGTCTGGGTTCCACCGGTGGGTCGATAACGACACGATTCTCACTGGCATTTGGTTAGACTTGGAGACAGAGAGCGGCCCAAATTTAGGTCATCCGGCTCTGATTAATATTGCTACGGCTGAACTGACAATGCTTGATGATCAACATCTCATGAGTAGCTATCCGGCCATTTCTGGCGATGGCGCAATTGCTTACAGCTCGGTTCAGCGCAGCGCCGATGACATGGAGACCGCCTGGATCTTTGATCCAGTGAATGGCATGTCTCCCTTGTTTCCGACGGACTATGTCGGTGCGCTTGATGGTGCCTATTCGTCGCCCGCCTGGTCAGAAGACGGCCGTTCCCTGGCCTGGCTTGTTTCTGATGGCGTGAACTTTCAATTGGCAATATTGGATCTGGAAAACCAGACGGCCGTTGGCATGTACGCCTATCAGGGCATACCGTTTGGCGGTCCTTTCCCCAATCCAATTTTCAGCCCCAGTGGTAACTGGATTGCTCTGCGTCAGTTTAGCAACGATCCTGCCACAACCGGGCTGTGGCTCTACGCCCTGGATGGACAGGAGCCCTTGTTCATCGCCCAAAACGGGGGCGAATCGCTGTGGGTCAATGATCAGTTGCTGCTCTTCTTGGATTACGACGAGAATTTCAATGCCCAGCTTCAGCAGTACAATGTACAAACCGGCGTGCGCTCTGTTGTAACTTTGCCCGAGGCGTTCCAAATCTACGGCATTGTTGTCCCATAAATAAATTTCGTATTGCGTGGTGCGTAGAGTGGCATTAATGCGCACTACGCGCTACGCAATATGCCCCCTTCTTTTGGCTCGCCTGCTGCCTCGGGGCATAATAGAGGCATGAAAGTAAAAATTTGTGGCCTCACCAATTTGGCCGATGCGCAAACGGCCGTTTCTGCTCAAGCCGACTACCTCGGTTTTATCCTCTACGCTCCTAGCAAACGCTCAGTAGACATAAAAACTGCAAAAGCCATTGTTCAGGCATTGCGCGCTGCGCCCTACTGCCCAGTATTGGTCGGGGTTTTTGTGGATGAAACTGGCCTACACATGGCGCAGGTGCTGGATGATGTTGGTCTGGATTTAGCCCAACTCAGTGGGGAAGAAGTGCCTTTTTTGGTTGGGGACGAACGCTCGCCAATTTACGGCCGTTGTTACAAAGCGCTGCGCCCCACCAGTCTGGCCGAAGCTGAAGCGGATGCGGAGTGGTATTCAGTAATTGGTAATCAGTTATCAGTAAACAATCTCCAATCTCCCTCCCTCCTCATCGACACCTACCATCCCACGCTGCGCGGCGGCACTGGCAATACAGGTGATTGGTCAATGAGTGCGGCGCTGGCGCAGAAAATTCCGGGCTTGATGTTGGCAGGTGGCCTGACGGCCGATAACGTCGCTGAGGCAGTGGCACAGGTACGGCCGTTTGCCGTCGATGTTGCCAGTGGTGTAGAAGCCACGCCCGGTAAAAAAGACCCCAAGTTGGTGCGCCAATTCATCCAAAACGCCAAATCTGCAAATGTGTAAAAGCCAACAAGCGTTTTGAACCAGGATGCCCTGCAAATTGGCTTCTGTTCAACAATCTGGCTAAGACATAGAATCGTTCAGGCGTCGCAGCTTCTCAGCGCAAATGAGCAGCGCCAATGCCGATGGCCCATCGGAGATTTCATTCGCTTGCGCCATGCGCAGCACTTCCTCCACTGGTTTCGGCTGGATTTCTATAATCTCCGTCGGCTCATGATTGGTGGCCCCCAACGTAACGTCTGTGGCTAAGAAGATATGGGCTACCTCATCTCCAATGCCGTTCATCGTATAAAAGTGCCCCATGTAGGCTATTTCTTTTGCTGTACCACCGATTTCTTCCAACAGCTCGGCGCGTGCAGCATCTGCCAATGATTGGCCAGCCTTAACGCCGCCAGCAGGAATTTCATAGCACCAATCATCAATCGTGTAGCGATACGCGTAAATGAGAACGATTTCACCGGCAGAGGTGACGGGGATTATCCAGACGGCGCCGGGGTGTTCAACAACGTTGTAAACGCCAGGATTGCCATCTGGCGTAATGATCGCGTCTTGCCGGACTCTGTACCAGGGGCATGACCAGACAATTCGGCTGGATTTGGTTTGAATGGGTTTTGACATAGTTGGCCTGTTCTTGAGTTAGTCATCATGTTTACGGCCGTCCCAATGACATTGGGTACAGTTATCGCCATTATACCCATTTTCTTCGTCGTGTTTGTCATCCATTTTGTCCTGAGCGTGGCAGCTGGTGCATGTCCAACTGGCTGTATTGCCGCCGGGATGGCACGTCTCACAGTTATTGTTTGCTCCTTCATGATCGGTCGGAAACGTGTGGTTAAATGAAGCGCCAGAGAAGGTTTCTGTGCTGTGGCACTCTGAACATTGCCCCGCAAAATGATTGGCAGGCGGAGTGTGGCAAGTGGCACAATCTGTTAATCCAGCGTGATTAAAGCTGGCGTTGCTAAAGTTACCTGTATCCTGATGACAGGTGGTGCAAGAACCAGCGTAATGGTTGGCTGGGGCGCTGTGACAGGCCGAACAATCCGTGCCGCCGATGGTGGCATGGTTGAACGTGGCATTTT
>CBDUOF010000380.1:0-5724 GCA_965368765.1 uncultured Anaerolineae bacterium
CCAGACATCCTGCAGCAATTGCTGGCTGTTAAAAACCTGATCCGCATTGCTCATCAGATGGTAGATCAGGTCAAACTGCACATTGGTCAGCAGCGCCGTTCCGTTGGGCGTTGTGACTTTAAAGCTGCGGCAATCGAGCACCACATTTCCGGCTACGACCTCGCTGGGCTTCTCCTCTTTAACCTCTTTAGGAACCACCCGGCGCAAAATCGCCCGGACTCGCAGCTGAAGCTCTTCCATATTAAAGGGCTTGCTCAAATAATCATCCGCCCCAGCGCGGAAGCCTTCAATTTTATCTTCATCCTTGGCTTTCGCAGTTAAAAAGAGCACCGGCAGTTCTTGCAGCAGTGGATCTCCCCGAATTTGCCGACATACCTGGTAGCCATCTGCCCCAGGCATCATGATATCTAAAATAAATAAATCCGGGCGATGGCGGCGAGCAAGCTGCAGCCCTTCTGTGCCGCTGTTGGAGACCATCACATGGTAGCCATACAGTTTTAGCGCACGCTGCAAGGTTCGCGAAACAAGTTCGTCATCATCAATCACAAGAATAGTCGCCATGTATACTCCTCTGGCTTAAAAGCTGCTGCCTGTTGATAGAAACGATCAAAAGAGCGTCATCTTATGTGAATCTGCCACCGCTAGTATAGCAGATTCTTACCGCGCTCTGGAAGTACGGTAAGAACCTGCCGCTGCAAACGCGTTGATTAAATCAGCAGGCGCAGCGGATTTTCCAGAACGGCTTTGAGCGTCTGGGTAAATTGGGCTGCTTCTGCGCCATCGGTAACCCGATGATCGGCCGAAAGCGTGGCTTTCATGCGGTTGCCAATGGTTAGCTCGCCATCAACAACGACGGGCACTTGTTTGGCAGACCCCACGGCCAAGATGGCGGCATTGGGCGGATTGATGATGGCCACAAAGTGTTCTACGTCAAACGCGCCCAAATTGCTGACGGTGAAGGTAGCCCCTTCAACATCTTCTGGCTTTACTTTGCCTTCGCGAGCGCGGCCAATCATCTCTTTGTGGTCCTGGGCAATCTTGGAAATGCTGGCACCGTCGGTTCCTTTTTGCACAACAGTGAGCAAGCCGCCCTCTACGGCAACGGCCGTTCCCACATTAATCTGGTTGTGCAGGATGATTTTTTCTCCGGCAAAGCTTGCATTGATGTTAGGAAAGTCGCGCAGCGCAATGGCCGCTGCCTTGACAATGAGATCATTGACCGACACCTTTTGCTCCGGGGCAAGCGCCTCGTTTATTTGCTTGCGCAGTTTAAGAACGCCAGCCATATCGATGTCCACGGTGACATAGAAGTGCGGGATGGTCACCTTGCTCTCAGTCATGCGGCGCGCAATCGCCTGGCGCATGCGAGTGAGTGGTTTTTCGGTGGCGCCTGCGGGCGCGGGCTGTTGTGTGGAAACGGCCGCCTCCGCTGCGGGTGGATTTGCCATAAACGCTTCCACGTCCGCCTTGCGTACCCGGCCACCGGGGCCACTGCCGCCCACACGAGACAGATCAACCCCGTGATCGGCCGCCACGCGTCGGGCCACCGGCGTTGCCTTGACTCCATCCGGGAATTCAGCATCCAGCGCGCCGCTGGCAGCCGGGGCAGGCGCTGGGGTTGGAGCAGAGGTGACTGATGTACTGCTCTCTGCGGCGGCGGCAGATTCTACTGCAGGGGCCGCCGCGCCATTGCTGCCGCCACCCGCTTCGCTCATCAGCGCAGACACATCTTCCCCTTCCGCGCCGATAATGCCCAAATTATCACCGACCGGAATAAGATCACCGGTGTTGGCCAACTGTGCCAACAAAATACCTTCAGCGCGTGCCTGAAGCTCTTGTGTAACCTTGTCTGACTCAATTTCAGCCAGGACATCACCCTTTTGAACGGGATCGCCAACCTGTTTGAGCCAGCTTCCCATCGTGCCTTCTTCCATGTCAAAGCCTAGCGTCGGCATCTTAATAAATTCAGCCATTACAAAATCTCCTTCACAGCGGCTATAACGCGATCTGCGTTAGGCAAAGCCGCCCGCTCCAGCTCACCGGAATACGGGGCAGGCACATCATATTGAGCCACCCGCTTGATCGGCGCGTCAATATAGTCAAAAGCCTCTTCCTGAAGCTGCGCCACGACCTCTGCACCAATGCCATACGTTTGGTGGCCAAACTCCACAACCACCGCCTTAAACGTCTTTTTGAACGATTGAATCGCCAGCGATAAATCCAGCGGCTGCAAGCTGCGCAAATCAATGATTTCTGCCTCGATGCCCTCTTGCGCCAAACTTTTGGCAGCGTCGAGGGAAGTGTGCAGCCCTTCGCCGTAGGTGACAATCGTGACGTCAGAGCCTTCTCGCTTCACGTCAGAAACGCCGATTGGCACAGTAAACTCTTCTTCTGGCACCTCGTCACGCACTTTGGGGGAGGTGTAGAGCGCAACAGGCTCAATGAACATCACCGGACCATTGTCGCGAATGGCTGATTTAAGCAAACCTTTGGCGTCGTAAGGTGTGGCGGGGCAGACAACCTTCAGGCCAGGAAAATGGGCGAAAATGACGTCCGGCGTGTGGCTGTGTGTGGCACCTAACTGTTTGCCACCCCCCCCAGGTGCCCGGAAAACGACGGGACAGTCAAACTGCCCGTTAAACATATAGCTTACTTTGGCGGCATGGTTCACGATGGCATCAAAGGCGACAAAAGCAAAATTGATAGTCATGAATTCGGCGACTGGACGCGTGCCTGCCATAGCTGCACCGGTTGCTGCGCCGGCAATTGCCATTTCTGAAATAGGTGTATCGCGCACCCGATTTTCACCAAATTCTTCCAAAAAACCTTTGGTGACGGCGTAAGTGCCGCCCCAGGCAGCAACTTCTTCACCCATGATAAATACGTTTTCATCGCGGTGCATTTCTTCGCGTAGGGCCTCGGTGATTGCTTCTCGTAAAGTTAAACGGGCCATTAGTTTGCCTCCCCGTTGCTGGGATAAATGTAGTTGAATAAGGTGTCCAGGGCTGGCAGCGGTGAATCGTCGGAAAATTCAACCGCTTCTTCTACTTCTTTGATGATCGCTTCATCGATGGCAGCCAGGTCGGCTTCGGCCAGTTGGTGTTCTTTAAGCAGATGGTTTTGCAGCGTGGCAATGGGATCTTTTTCGTCACGCCATTTATCTAGCTCGCCTTCTGGACGGTAGCGGGTGCGGTCTCCAATGCTGTGGCCTTCGTAGCGGTAGGTCATCATTTCCAGGAATTGAGGCCCTTTTCCCTTGCGGCAGGCAGCAATGGCTTTTTTGGTGGCTTCGTAAACGGCAAAAATGTCCATGCCGTCGATTTGTTTGCCAGGGATGTTGTACGCTTTGGCTTTGTCCACCATTTTGTGCACGGCCGACGCCTTTTCAATTGATGTTCCCATGCCATATTTGTTATTTTCGCAAATGAAAACAATGGGTAAATCCCACACGGACGCCATGTTGAGCGATTCATGAAAGTAGCCGATATTGGTGGACCCATCGCCAAAGTAGCAGAGACACACTTTGTCGGTTCCTTTATATTTTTCGGCCAAAGCCAGGCCGATGCCCAGGGAAAGGTGTGCCCCGACAATGCCGTAACCACCCCAAAAGGTTCTTTCTTTGCTGGCCATATGCATCGAACCACCTCGCCCGCCGACAATGCCGGTGGCTTTGCCCATGAGTTCTGCCATGACCTGGGTGGGGGGAATGCCGACAGCCAATGCGTGGCCGTGGTCACGGTAGGCGGTGATGACGTGATCCCCTTCCTGACGTGCCCCAATGGTGCCAACGGCAACGGCTTCTTGCCCAATATAGAGGTGGAGAAACCCTTTGATTTTACCTTCTAGCTGGTAGAGTTCGTCGCTGCGTTCTTCAAAGCGTCGAATAAGTACCATTTGGTGGTACCACTTTAGCAGTGTGTCCTTATCCATTCAAATCTCCTTGGTTCGTTTTGTTTGGTATTGATGCCCTCTACTTTCTTACAAACAAATAGGAAAAAAACTGGTTTCGGGTAACGGCCGTTCTCAAAATGAGTGGGATGAGCGACCGGTACGCTATTCAGGTTTGTGTTATCCAGCCAATAAGTAAGAAGCAGATTTGTTGTGTCTGGTGCAATCAGGTCAGCGAGTTTTGCCTGCTTGAATCATTTTAATTAGTTGCTGTATCAACGATGTTTAGTTTATCAAATTGTACTCTGGCTGGCGAGTCTAATTATCTGTGTGCCAGCACTGTCGATGGGTAGTATCCAACTGCGGCTACGGAGGTTGTTTTGTTGGAAAACGGCCGTAACAGCCGACACAATTTCCGCGTGACGATTTGGGGCAAACGCGATCAGGCTGGGACCGGCACCGCTAAGTGCCACACCGGCTGCTCCGGCGGCATAAGCTGCCTCAAACGCTTCGGCCATCCCAGGGATCAGCGGCAGGCGGTATGGTTGGTGCAGCTTGTCTTGCATGGCCAGGGTCAGTTGGGGAAAAGCGGCCGTTTCCAGCGCACGAATGAGCAAAGGCAGTCGGCTGGTATTGAAAATCGCATCTTGGCGGCTAATGTTGGCTGGCAGCGCCGCACGGGCCTCAAAGGTGAGCAGGTGAAAATCTGGCAGGATGACGGCTACCTGCTGCGGGGCAATGGGGAGCCGTTCGATATGGAGGTGTTCCCCGTCCATCACGCCCAAAACGAGGCCACCATACAGCGCTGGGGCGACGTTGTCTGGGTGGCCCTCTTCGGCTGTGGCGATGGCCAGGATGTCTGCCTGGCTAAAATGTCCATCGAGCAGGGCGTTAGCCCCCAGTAAACCGGCCAGAACGGCCGTTGAGCTGCTGCCTAAGCCACTGCCGACGGGAATGTTGTTTTCTTGCTGAATGTGTAAGCCAGACGGCCGTTGGCCCAAACGCTCAAACATGCAGTTGGCGGATTGATAAACCAGGTTGGTTTCGTCGGTGGGCACCTTTGCAGCGTCCAGGCCGGTGACATCGATAGTAAGGCCCGGCTGGGCAACGGCCGTAAACGTCACGGTGTTGGTGAGCCCCAGGGCGACGCCCAGGCAATCGAAGCCGGGGCCAAGGTTGGCAGAGGTAGCGGGGATAGTGACAGTGACTTGGTTCATCATAGATCTTGTTTAGCAGAGAAGTTTTATCGTACGAATCTTCGCGAAAACCATCGTTCATGATTGCCGCCCTGGCAGCAATCACTTTCCAGGAAAGCGCGTACTGTTAAATTATTGCTGTACCAACCTTGATTTTACGCTAGAATGGGCTCATCTACGAAAAAGCAGGAAAGCAACTTGTACACTTGTCGAAAGATTAAAGATTGTAACAGGGTGTTTGATTCGACTCATTTGCGTTGAGAAAGGTTTGCCCACGTTGGAGATTGAACAAATTTCAGCTGCGTTGCCAGAACCGTCTGCCAAGCGAATTGCCTTACGCGTCAGCCCGGCGGCCGAGCGGGCCATTCGCGGCGGACATCCCTGGCTGTTTGAGAGCGGCATTCGCCAGCAAAGTCATGACGGCCGTTCCGGGGATTTGGCCGTCATTTTTGATCGCAAGCGCCGCTTTCTGGCCATCGGTTTATTCTCACCTGCCTCGCCTATTCGGGTGCGGATTTTGGCGCAGGGTGAGCCGACGACCATTGATGCGGCTTGGTTTGAAGGCAAGCTGGAAACGGCCGTTGCCCAACGCCAACCCCTCCTGCAGTCCAATACTACTGGCTTCCGTCTGATTCATGGC